>JAEUIX010000241.1 GCA_016794945.1 Phycisphaerae bacterium | reverse complement strand
CAACCCGCCGATCATGCTGCCGAAGAACATGGGCATGAGGGCTTCGAGGTTGTGCTGGATGAAGCCGTAGGAGGCGACGGCGCCGGCCCCGCAGATCGCGGTGAGGATGAGCGAGGCGGTCACCGCGCCGTTGACCGTCATGGTCGAGGCACGCGTCGCCTGGGCGGCCCACGTGCCGTCGCCGAACATCTGCTCGCGCATCACCGGGTTGCCTGCGTTGAAAACGGACATCCGAGACCTCCTGCGTTGGTTCCTTGCGATGGTGCGGACCGACCCCGCCACCATCTCTGAGACTCCGGCCGCGAACACTCGAAGAACACCCGACCCGTGCCCGGGCCGAAGCCCGCCCGGGCGGCGGATGATACCGCGCCGGGTTCGGCAATCTATCGGCAAGATCCCTGAAAACGGGTGAGCGGCTGGCGGGAGGCTCAGGCCTCCATCGACTCGCTCATGTAGTTCGGGCTTTCCTTGGTGATCCGGATGTCGTGTGGGTGGTTCTCCACGACCGTCGCGCCCGAGACGCGGCAGAAGCGTGCCTCGGACTGAACCTGGGCGATGGTGCGGCAGCCCAGGTAGCCCATGCTGGCGCGCAGGCCGCCGACCATCTGGTAGACGAACTCGGCCAGCGGGCCGCGGTAGGCGACCAGGCCCTCGACGCCCTCGGGAACGAACTTGATCTTGCGGACGTCGTCGGGCCCGTGGGCCGACTGGGGTCCCCGCTGGCCGTATCGGTCGGCCGAGCCGGCGTTCATGGCGCCCTCGGAGCCCATGCCGCGGTACGACTTGTACCGTCGGCCGTGCCGGATGACGAGCTCGCCGGGGGATTCGTCGAGGCCGGCGAAGAGCGAGCCCATCATGACGGCCGAAGCGCCGGCGGCGATGGCCTTGGCGATGTCGCCGGACTGGCGGACGCCGCCGTCGGCGATGACGGGTGTTGCCGGGCGGCGGCTGCGTCTGGCCCCGCGGACGGACTCCATGATGGCCGTGAGCTGCGGCACGCCGACGCCGGTGACGACGCGGGTGGTGCAGATCGAGCCCGGGCCGATGCCGGCCTTGACGGCGTCGGCGCCGGCGTCGATGAGCGCGCGGGCGGCGTCGGCGGTGGCGATGTTGCCGGCGATGACCTCGATGCCGTGCTTCTTCTTGATGGTGCGGACCGTGCGCAGCACGTTCTCGCTGTGGCCGTGGGAGGTGTCGACGACGAGCACGTCGGCCTCGGCGGCGATGAGGGCTTCGACGCGGTCGTACTGATCGACCCCGACGGCGGCGCCGCAGCGCAGCCGCCCGCGCGCATCGGCGCAGGCCCGGGGGTACTGGCCCAGGCGGTCGATGTCGCGCATGGTGATGAGGCCCGCGAGGCGGAAGGACTTGTCCACCAGGATGAGCTTCTCGACCTTGTTCTTGTTGAGGATGACCGACGCCTCGTCGAGCGTGGTGCCCGCCGGGGCGGTTACGAGGTTCCTGCCCGTCATGACCTTGGCGATGGCGGTGGACTCGTCCTCCACGAACTTGAGGTCGCGCCGCGTCAGGATGCCCAGCACCTTGCCCTTGGCGGCGCCCTTCTCCGTGATGGGGAAGCCCGAGACGTTGTACCGGGCCATGAGCTGGCGGGCCTTGCCGACGGTGTCCTCGGGCGCGAGGGTCTGCGGATCGAGGATCACGCCGTTGGCCGACCGCTTGACCTTCACCACCTCGCGTGCCTGGGCCTCGATCGGCAGGTTGCGGTGGATGAAGCCGATCCCGCCCTCCTGCGCCAGCGCGATCGCCAGCGCCGCTTCCGTCACCGTGTCCATCGGCGCCGAGATCAGCGGGATGTTCAGCCGGATGCTGGCCGTGAGGTGTGTGGTCGTGTCCGCGGCCGAAGGCACCACGTCGCTGTAACGCGGAAGCAGCAGCACGTCATCAAAGGTGATGCCCTCCAGGGCGATCTTGTCGCCCGGGTCGGCCGGCCGGGCGGAGGCCCGGGTGCTGGTTGAACCGGACTTGTGGGAAGTGCGACGGGCGGCGGCGGGGGCTTCCATGGGAATTCGTACGTGGGCACAGCGCTTGGGTCAAACCCGCACCGTTCTCCGGCAGTACGATCGGCCCTGCCGGAACGCCGCATGACCACGCCACCCGTCTACACCCGGATGAACCGAGGCGACCCCGAGGCGTTGGCGCGGTCCGAGTGGCTGCTGACCGACGGTCAGGGCGGCTTCGCCATGGGCACGGCGCTGGGGGCGCCCATGCGGCGCTACCACGCGCTGCTCGTGGCCAGCCTCGACCCGCCGGTGCGCCGGGTGATGGTGCTGGGGCAGGTCGCCGAGTCGATCGTGGTGAACCCGGGCCAGCCGGGCGAGCAGCGGCACGACCTGTCGGTGTTCCGGTTCCGGCCGGGGGTGCTGCACCCGCGGGGCGATGCGCTGCTGACCCGTTTCGAGAAGGACCTGTCGGCGCGCTGGTACTTCAAGGCGGGCGAGCTCGAGGTCTGCAAGACCGTGCACCTCCTGCAGCTCGGCGGCGGGGTGGCTGTGCGCTACGACATCACCGGGGCGCCGGGCCCGGTCCGGCTGGTGCTGCGCCCGCTGATGGGCCTGCGCGACTTCCACGGGCTGAACCTGCGCGAGCTGGCGCGCGGGCGGTTCGGGGTGGAGCCGGGCGGGCGGGTGAAGGTGAGCGGTCCCGCGGCGTCGGCGTGGCTGTGGGCCGAATCTTCGGACGCCACCGGCGTGCGGTTCGCGCACGAGGAACTCTGGTGGCACGATTTCCAGTACGACGCCGAGCGCGACCGCGGGTACGACTACCTGGAGGACCTGTTCCACCCCGGGGCGTTCGAGGTTGACCTCCCCGGCGGCCGCCAGCGCGTCAGCGCCACGCTGATGGCCTCGGTCGATCCGGGCGCGGCGCGCGACGTCGAGGCCGACCGGGCCCGCCGCCGCCAGCGGCTCGAGGCTCACGAGGCGTTCGTGCGCGAGTCGTTCCGCAACCGCGGCGCGGTGCCGCAGGTGCCGGCCCTGGTCGCCGCGGCCGACGACTTCGTGGTGCGGCGCACGGCCCCGGTGGCGACGGGCTCCGCGTCCGCGCCCGACGCGCGGGCGACGATCATCGCCGGCTATCCCTGGTTCGCGGATTGGGGCCGCGACAGCATGATCTCCCTGCCGGGTCTGCTGCTGACCACCGGTCGCTTCGCCGAGGCGCGCAGCGTGCTGCTCACGTTCGCCCACGCCCGGCGCGACGGCCTGGTGCCCAACGTCTTCGACGACTACACCGGCCAGCCGCACTACAACACCGTCGATGCGTCGCTGTGGTTCATCCACGCGGCCTGCCGCTACCTGGTGCGCACCGGCGACCGCGCCACCTTCGAAACCGAGCTGCTGCCGGCCTGCCGCGACGTCGTCGCGGCCTACGAGCGCGGCACGCGCGACGGCATCGGGGCCGACCCGGCCGACGGTCTCATCGCCGCCGGCAGCGAGTCGACGCAGCTGACGTGGATGGACGCCAAGCGCGACGGCGTGACCTTCACCCCGCGCCACGGCAAGGCGGTCGAGATCAACGCCCTGTGGCACCACGGGCTGCTGAGCCTCGCGGCGGCGCTGGGGCCCGGGGGCGGGGCCGAGGCCGATCGCTGGCGGCAGATGGCGGCCCGGGTGGCGGCGTCGTTCCGCGCCAAGTTCTGGAACGCGTCGGCGGCCTGCCTGTACGACACCATCGCGCCCGGCCCGGGCGGGGCCGAGGCCCCGCAGGCCGACGTGCGGCCCAACCAGATCTTCGCCGCCAGCCTCCGCCACAGCCCGCTCGAAGAGCCCATGCGCCGGGCGGTGGTGCAGTCGGTGCGCTCGCGCCTGCTGACGCCGCTGGGCGTGCGCACGCTCGACCCGGCCGACTGGCGATACAAGGGCCGGTACCGGGGGCGCATGTTCGAACGCGACGCGGCGTACCACAACGGCACGGCCTGGCCGTGGCTGCTCGGCCCGCTGGCCGAGGCCGTGCTCCGGACCGGCCGGTACGGGCCCGGCGCCTGCGCCGAGGCGCGGGCGATCCTGGCGCCGGCGCTGGCGAGCCTCGACGGCGCCTGCCCCGGCCAGTTGCCCGAGGTCGTCGACGGCGACGATCTTCCCAACGAACCGCAGCGGCCCGGCGGCTGCCCGGCGCAGGCCTGGAGCGTGGCGGAAGTGCTGCGCGTCAGCGTGCTCATCGCCCGTGCCGAGGCGGGCGTCGATGTTTCGGAACTCTGACCCCCGCCCGCAGTCCCCGCGCCTCGGTTCGCCGACCCGCTCAATCTTCGTCGTCGCCGTCGGCCTTGCGCGGGCCGGCGTTCATCAGCCGCTCGCCCTGCTCGGGGGTCATCGAACCCTCGGCGATGTACGCCGCGATCTCACGCCGCGACCGCTCGCGCTCGCGGTCCCGGCGAATGCCCTGCACCACCGAGAGCACCGCCCACACCAGGCCGACGAAGCCGGCCGTGACGATGGCGACGATCGGCACCACGTCCCCTGATTCAACGGCGACGGTGAGAGGCCCGGCCATCATCGGCGCTTCTCCTGCGCCGGGGGCTGGCCGGCGTTCATCAGGCGCTCGCCCTGCTCGGGCGTCATGGATCCCTCGGCGACGTACGCCGCGATCTCGCGCCGCGACTGTTCCCGGTGGCGCGTCTCCGAGGCGCGACGGACGCCATTGACGATCAGCGCCGTGATCGCGACCAGGCAGCCGAACGTGATCGCGGCGACCGCGGGGATGACCTCTTCGGACGAAACGGCCAGCAGCAACGGGGCCATGGTGACGGGACTCCTTCGCGGGTGCGGGGCGGGATCAGTCCTTGTCCTTCGGCGGCTGGCCGACCGCCAGGAGGCGCTCGCCCTGCTCGGGGGTCATCGAGCCCTCGGCGACGTACGCCGCGATCTCGCGCCGGGACTGTTCGCGCTGGCGCGTCTCGGCGGCGGCGCGGACGCCCTTGACGATCATCGACGTGATCGCGATCAGGCACCCGAAGACGATGGCCACGATCGGGATCAGTTCATCGCCGATGCTCGCGAGCGTCATGGGAGGGTCCTCCGGAAAGGAGTCAGGCCACGTCCTTCGGCGTGCCGGCCTTCATGAGCCGTTCGCCCTGCTCCGGGGTCATGGATCCCTCGGCGATGTACGCCGCGATCTCGCGCCGCGAACGCTCGCGGGCCTGAACGGTGATGATCTTCTGAACGGTGGAGACCAGGGTCCACAGGGCGATGAAGCACCAGAATGGGATCCAGAATTCCATGCGGGCGTGCTCCGCGCCGGGCGGCGGGGCCCGGTGACGCAAGGGTATTCGGAGCCGCGGCGCGGGGATTTCAGGCGGGGGGCGGCGGGCGGCGGGGGGCAGGGGGGCGGCATCGAATCAGCGTGAGGGCCCGGATCCCCGGCCCGCTACAGCCCGTCCCGCCCCGCCTGCGCCTCGGCGCAGTGGGCGATGAAGCGCCACGCCGAGTAGAAATCGAACGCCGGCGTTTCATCGTGCGTGCGGCTGGCGCCGGGGGCCACCGAGGGTGCGCTTCGGTGCGACAGCAGGTGCGGCGGCGGCCGCCAGCGGGCAAAGCCGTCGTCGATCGGCAGCACGGGCGCGCCGCCGCGCAGCGACAGCAGCAGGCCGCACATGCGGTCGATGTTCTCCTTGTCGCTGTAGCCGCGCTCCGGCAGCACGTCGAACGAGAACTTCCGCCCGTCGATGCGGACGGGCGCACCGTGGGGGTCGTACAGGTCGAGCAGGTCGACGAACTGGCCGAAGCGGGTGGTGTGGGCGTCGGAGAGGACCGAGTCGTAGACATCGCCGGAGGCGCTGAGCGCCTGGCTGGCCAAGAGTGCCCCGTCCGACCGCGCCGACCGCAGCAGGATGCGAGCCCGCACCATGAGCGTGATCTCCCCCGCGCGCACGATGCGCCCCTGCCCGCGCCACGGGTGCACCAGCAGCGTGCCGTCGTCGCCGGCGCGCTCCAGCCGCTTGGCCGCCAGCCGGCGCGAGCAGGCGTCGATGGTGCTCTCGCTCGGGGCGATGGCGATCACGCCCGCGCTGCGCAGCGGGACCACCACCGCCGCCACGACCGTCGCTTCCACCATGCACGCGATCGTCGGCGTGGGTCGGGCCAGCACGGCGCCGGCGGCGTGCGGGTCCAGTCCCGCGGCCTGGGCCAGCAGCGAGCGGCGCTGCGACTCGGGCATCGCGCCGGGCCAGTGGACGATCGTCAGGTAGCAGCGTTCCCCCTGCATGACCCATCGTAGAGGGCCCGCCGGCGCGGGCGTGGTAGGCTCCGCCGTGCGCGGGCCGGCGCCACACTCCGACGACACCGAAGCGATCCTCGCGGCGTACCGCGCGGGGTACTTTCCCATGGCGCGCCAGGATGCGCGCGGGCGGCCGGCGCCCGGGGCGCGGGGCATCGACTTCTACACCTGCGACCCGCGGGCGGTGTTCCCCCTCGAGCCCGGCGCGCTGCGGTGGAGCCGATCGCTGCGGGCCGCGGTGCGGCGCGGGCGGTTCGAGATCACGTCCGACGCCGCGTTCGCCGAGGTGATCGGCGCCTGCGCCTCGTGCCGGGCACGGGCCGACGGCGATTGGATCAACGACTGGATCATCGACCGCTACACGCGCCTGCACGAGGCGGGCCGGGCCCACAGCGTCGAGGCCTGGCTGGCCGGCCCGGGCGGGCGGCGCCTGGTCGGCGGGCTCTACGGGGTGAGCATCGGCGGGGCGTTCTTCGGCGAGAGCATGTTCAGCACGCCTGAGCGCGGCGGCACCGACGCCAGCAAGGTCTGCCTCGTGCACCTGGTCGAGCACCTGCGCCGGCGAGGCTTCGTGCTGCTGGACAGCCAGTACGCCAATCCGCACGTGCTGTCGCTGGGTGCGGTGGAGATCCCGCGCGCGGACTACCTGCGTCGCCTGGCCGAGGCGGTGACGCTCGAACGCGACTGGGCCTGGCACGGCCCGTGGGCCGGCCCGCCGCCGCCGGCTTAGACCGCGTCCGCCCGGGCCGGCGGCTCCTCGCGCCAGCCGGCGCCGCACTCGGGGCAGCGCGGGGCGTTGGGCAGCGAGCGCATGTCGTACCCGCACGCTTCGCACGCACCGCCGTACCACCGCTTGCGCCGCCGCCCCAGCAGCGGCACCAGGATCGCCGGCCCCAGCGCGATCAGCCCCGCGATGCCCGCTGCGATCAGCGACACGTACGTCCCCTGCCCGCAATGGCAGTCGCTTTTCTTGCGCACCATCGCGTCCAGCGGCAGCACCGCCGCGATCTCCACGATCGTCCCCGTGAACAGCACCGCCGAGGCCCGACCCAGGGCCGTGTGCTTCTCGCGCCCGCGGCAGAAGGCCACCAGCAGCAGCGTGCCGACGGTCCAGTTGACCAGCAGCAGCACGCCTCCGCCCAACGACAGCGGGAACAGAATCGCCTCGCGGCTGTTTCGGCCCGGGGCCGCGAACCGATCGTCGCCGTCGCCGACGACCCCCAGCACCCACAGCAGGTCGCCCGCCGCCCACAGCAGCGCACCCACGACCCCGGCCACCGCCAGCCCGCCCACGGCGCAACTGATCCACAGCGGCGTTCCGCCCAGCCGCCGCGGCGTCGGCGCCGCCACGCTCGACAGCAGCGCCGCCTGCAGCCCGGCGATCGCCGCCGCCACGCCGGTCGACCAGGCGATCCACTGCGGGTCGGTCAGCGCGTTGAGCACGCGGTCGATGCTCACGCGGCTGTCGGCGATCACGAACCACGGGCCGACGGCCCAGAGCAGCAGGCCCTGACCGGCCCAGTAGAGCCCGGCCCAGGTCCATTTCAACCTGCCGTTGGCGTGCATCACGCCG
>JAEUIX010000227.1 GCA_016794945.1 Phycisphaerae bacterium | reverse complement strand
GGATCATCACGTTCACCTTCGTCGGCATGCCCCGCGGGTCCACCACCGTCTGGTTCTTCCGGCCCAGGCCCACCGAAAAGGTCGTGTCGCTCGTCTCGTCGTTGCGCTTCGGCCCGCCAGCGGCCGACCGGTTGATGTCGTCGCCCGTGTTGATCCGCACGCCCGGCTCCACCCCGCCCGCCGGCGTCGTCTCGCTCTTGGTCGTCGTGTTCTCCTTCGACACCACCGACACCGACCCCTCCCCCACCGGCAGGTACGCCGCCGTCGTCGTCTCCGTCCGCCGCACGTCCACCTGCGCGCTCACCGCCACCACCACCCCGGGGATGTACCGCAGCGCCGCCAGGATCTTCTCCTGGAACCGCTCCTCGATCTTCGCCACGTGCTCCATGTAGTCGCCCGCCCGGAAGTCCTCCGGCGACCGCGCCGTGTACTGCCGCTGCGTCGTCCCGTCGATCACCTTCACGTCCGTCACCCGCATCCCCGCCTTGGCGCCCGCCACCATCGCCGCGATCGCGTCCACCGTGTCCCGGTCCACCTGGTGCCCCGCCCGCGTGAACACCGTCGCCATCGCCGTCGGCCGCCGGTACGCCATCCCCATCCCGATCGGCTCCGGCGCATCGATCATCACCACCGCCCGCTCCACCCCCTTGAAGTTCGCGATCACCCGCGCCAGCTCGTTCTGCAGCGCGATGTTCGCCCACTGGTCGTTCATGCTCTTGCTGTTCATCCAGTTCTGGTGGTTCGCCAGGTTCGCGAACAGCAGCCCCGTGTTCTCCGGCAGCTGACCCGCCTGGCCCATCATCGCCAGAACCTGCGTCCGCTTCTCCGCGGCCACCATCACCTTGCCGCCCTTCATCTCGTACGGCACGTCGATCGACGCCAGGTATTCCTTGGCCCGCCCCTGGTCCGCCCCGGCCATGCCCGGCAGAAGCTCGACCATGACCGACCTGGACGTCGTCAGCGCCACCAGCATCAGCGACATCAACCCCACCACCATCAGCGCCGCGATCAGCAGCCGCTGCGAGACCGTGAGCTGACCCAGCGATGCGCGGATCAACCCCAGGGTCTGCCTGAGCCTGTTCATGCCGACGCCCTCCTGACGCTCGTACCGGGACGCTCCGCGCCCCGCCCGGCGGCGATCGCCGCCGGTCCGGACCGTCATACGTCGGCCCGTGCGCAACGATCGCTTGAACGCACGCGCAGCAATGCCGCACCGCTGCCCGATCCCGCGCAACTTTGGCCCGCCCCGCCCCCGGAAGCGCCCCGCCCCCTGCGCGACGCTAGATGCGCACCTGTTTCAGCTCGTCGTACGCCGTCTGCACCTTGTTCCGCAGCTGCACCAGCATCCGGAACGCCGCGTCGGCCTTCTCCGTCGCCAGCAGCACGTTCTCGACGTCCGCGCGCTTGCCCGTCGCCAGGTCCTCGGCCGCCAGGTTCGCTTCCTGCTGCAGCCGGTTCACCTCATCGATGTTCTTCAGCAGCGCATCCTTGAACGCGCCGCCCGCGCCCGCCTCCGCCCCGCCGCCCACGCGAACGCCCGGGCCCATCGCCCCGCGCACGCCCCCCGCGCCCTGTCCGATCAGTCCCAGTGGATCCGCCATGGTTCCCGCCTCGCCCGCCCGGGCCTCCGTGCCCCGGACCGGCTCACCGTCCGTGCGTCCCGGCGGGCGTCCCGCCGCCGGCGTCCTTCTCCGATCACGCGATCAGCCGCAGCGCTGCGCCGATCATCTGCTTGGTCGCCTCCGCCGCCGCCACGTTCGCCTCGTAGGCCCGCTGGGCCTCCAGCGCGTTGATCTGCTCCGTCACCGGGTCGATGTTCGTCCGCGCAATGTACCCCGCGTACGGCCCCTCCGTCCACGCGTCCGGATGCCCCGGCGCGTACCGGCCCGGCCGCGCCGGCGATGGGTCGAACATGATCTCCTGCACGTGCACGCCGAAACTGCGCGACGACTCCCCCATCGCCCCCGGGTCCCCCGGCGCCAGCGTCGCGATCCGCCGCCGGTACGGGTTGATCTTCCCCGACGGGTCGCGGATCGTGTCCTGGTTCGCGATGTTCGCCTGGATCACTTCCAGCCGCGTCCGCTGCGCGATCATGCCGCTCGTCGAAATGTCCAGCATCCCGTACATCGTCGTCCTCGCGGCCGCTCACGCGACGCTCACACGCGCTCCGAGATCGCCACGCGCAAGATCGCCAGCCTGCTGCGCAGCAAGTCCGATGCCACCCGGAACATCGTCGCGTTCTCCACCAGGTCCTGCATCGTCCGCTCCACGTCCCGGTTGTTCCGGTCCCGGAACAGCACGTTCCCGCTCGGCGTCGCGGGGCGCAATTCCAGCCGCCCCCCCGGCCCCACGCCAACCTCCCGCGTCTCCCGGATCTCCAGCGCCCCGTGCTGGCCCCCGGTCGCCTCCCGACGCCGCTCCACCGCCTCCCGAAGCTGCGCCTGGAACTCCGGCACCGACACGTCCATCGGCACGAAATCCGGCGTCGACAGGTTCGCGATGTTGTTCACGATCACCCGGTGCCGCTGCGCCGAAAACCGCATCGCGGCCTCCAGGGCCGGGATCGCACCGTGATTCGTCACCTCGTCGATGGGCATGGCCGATTCGCCCTCCCGCAAACCCCGCGCCGCCCCCCGCTACAGCGTCTGCTCCACCAGCGCCAGCGACTTCCACTTCTTCAGCTTCAGCCCCAGCGTCCGCACACCGATCCCCAGCGCCTGCGCCGTCTTCTGCCGGTGCCCGTTGAACTTCTGCAGCGTCTGCACGATCGCGTCGCGCTCGATGTCCTCGAGCACCCGCCCCCCGATCGCCACCACGCCCGCCGACCCCGCCAGGCCGTTGCCCAGCTTCGGCTCGTGCAGGTCGTGCACAGCGCCGTTCCGCGCAGTCCCGTTGATCTGGCTCAGCGGGATCGCCTTCAGCGGGCCCGCCGGCGTGCCGCCGGTCAGCCACGGCTCCACCAGCTCCCGGCCGATCACCCCGCCCCGGCAAAGCACCACCGCCCGCTCGCAGATGTTCTGCAGCTCCCGCACGTTCCCCGGCCACGAATACCGCGTCAGCACCTCCAGCGCCGCCGCGTCGAAGCTCATCGGCGGCTTGCCGTCCCGGCACGCCATCGTCCGCACGAAGTGCGCCGCCAGTTGCGGCACGTCCTCCAGCCGGTCGCGCAGCGGCGGCAGGTGGATCGGCAGCACGTTCAACCGAAAGAACAGGTCCTGCCGGAACTCCCCGCCCGCCACCGACTTGGGCAGGTCACGGTTGCTCGTCGCGATCACCCGCACGTCCACCCCGATCGGCGTCCCCGCCCCCACGCGCTCGATCACCCGCTCCTGCAGCACCCGCAGCAGCTTCGCCTGCACCTTGGTCGAGATCTCGCTGATCTCGTCCAGCAGCAGCGTCCCGCGGTCGGCCATCTCGAACCGTCCCTTGCGCAGCCGGTCCGCCCCCGTGAACGCGCCACGCTCGTGACCGAACAGCTCGCTCTCCAGCAGGCTCTCGCTCAGCGCGGCACAGTTCACACCCAAGAACGGTCCCGCCGCCCGGTGGCTGCAATCGTGGATCGCCTGCGCCACCACCTCTTTGCCCGTCCCCGACTCCCCGCAGATCAGCACCGTCGCGTGGCTCTCGGCCACCGCCGCGATCTGCTCCTTCACCCGCCGCATCGCCGGTGAGTCGCCGATGATCCGCCCCATCCCCCTCAGGCCCGAGGCCGCCGGCGCCTCGCCCGACGCCCCCGTCCGAAGGATCGCGTTCTCCCGCAGCAGCCGCCCGTGCTCGATCGCCCGCTTCACCGCGATGATCAGCTCGTCCCCCTCGAACGGCTTGGTCACGTAGTCGAACGCACCGGCCTTCAGCGCCCGCACCGCCGTCTCCACCGTCCCGAACGCCGTCATCAGCACCACCGGCAGCTCGTCGTCCAGCCGACGCAGCTGCTCCAGCAGCTCCAGCCCCGTCATCCCCGGCATCTTCAGGTCCGTCACCACCGCGTCCGGCCGCCGCCGCGCCACCGCCTCCAGCGCCGCCTGGCCCCCGTCGGCCGTCTGCACTTCCAGCCCCGCCCGGCTCAGCGTCGCCCCCACGCTGTCCCGGAGCATTTCCTTGTCGTCCACCACCAGAACCATGCTCATTGCGACGCCCTCCGTGGCGAATCAGGCCGCGGCACTCCGCCGCCGGCGCGTGAACTGCGCACCGTCTATCGACAGTCCCCGCGCCCGACCGTCACTTTTGCGCTTCGCCTTCGGCCGCGCCCCGCGCCGGCAGCATGATCTCCACCAACGCCCCGCGCACCGTCCCGTCCCGCCCCGTCTCGTTCCGCAGCGACAGCCGGCCCCCGTGCGCATCGACGATCCGCTGCACGATCGCCAGCCCCAGCCCCGTCCCCGTCGCCCGCGTCGTGAAGAACGGGTTGCACAGCCGCTCGGTCGACTCCGCAGGGAATCCCGGCCCCGAGTCGTGAACCCCCAGC
The DNA here is from genome assembly GCA_016794945.1 of Phycisphaerae bacterium. Next base: position 3,025 of record JAEUIX010000227.1, on the reverse strand, counting down.
ACCACCATCTCCCGGCTCGACCCGTCCGGCCAGCGCACCGGCCGCAGCCCCGCCTCCAGCAGCACCACCTTCTGCCGCCCCCGCGGCGCACCCTGCGCCGCCTCCAGCGCGTTGCGGATGATGTTCACCAGCGCCTGCTGCACCAGCCCCGCGTCGCACCACGCCGTCACCGGCGGGTGCACCGCGTCCGGCCCCTGCACCGCCACCCCGCGGCTGAGCGCCCCATCCCCCGCCGCATCCTCCAGCGCACTGCGCATCAGCTCGTGCGCATCGACCTCCGACGGCCGGATCCGCTGCTCCCGGCTGAACGCCAGGAAATCCGTCACCACAGCGTTCAGCCGCGACACCGCCCCCGTGATCTTCCGCGCCACCGCCAGCGGCTCGCCCTGGCCCGCCAGGTCCTGCTCCAGCATCCGCGCGTACAGCATGATCGACCCCAGCGGGTTCCGCACCTCGTGCGCGATCCCCGCCGCCATCTCACCCAGCGCCGCCAGGTGCCGCGACCGCTCCACCTCCCGGTTCGCCTCCCGCAACTCCCCCTGCAACTGCCGCACCTGCGCCGTCAGCGATTCGTGCGTCGCCACCAGGCGCGACGTCACCTCGTTGAACGACCGCATGAGCTGGGCCAGGTCCGCCGCCCCCCGCCCCCCCGCGCCGCCCGAGGCCGCCCCCGCGCTGTGGCGCAGCACCGCCGCCGCCGACGCCGCGTCCTTCGGCTCCACCACCACCGGCCCCGGCTCTCGAATCGTCCCCGCGCCGCTCATCCCGCGCGATCCTGGAATGCCGCCCCACCGCCGCCCGCGCCCGCCGGCCCCTGCCCGTACGCCGCGATCGCCGCACGGCCCCCGTTGATCTCGCTCAACTGCAGCGCCAGCCGCTCGCGGTTCTTCTCCAGCGTCGCGGCGTCGGCCTCGTCACGCCGCCCGATCTCCTCCAGCAGCGCGTCGAGTTCCCGCACGCGCGCCTCCAGCCCCTGCCGCAGCACCGCGGGCACCCCCGCCGCCACGCTCGCCATGCCCCCCATCGTCCGCACGAACGGCTCGATCCGCCCCGCCGATTCGGTCAGCGCCGCCACCACCGGCTCTCGCTCTCCCAGCACACGGGCCAGCGCCTCGATATCCCCCACCGCCACCGCCTCGCCCTGCTCGGCCGCCAGCGCCGCCAGCCGCCGTGCCGCCTCCACCTGCTCGTCCAGCAGGCGCAGCAAGCGCGGGCCCCAGCGGTTGGGGTCCGTGTGCGGGGTCGGCTCGCCCGCGTTGATCAGCCACAGTTGCTCGTCGCGTCCAGCGCCTCCGGCGTCCATGCGGCCCTCCTGGCCAGCCTTTCATCGGCCCGAGCCCCGCGCCGGGTCTACTCGACGCCCGCCCGGGCCCGCCGCCGCTGCTCCAGCAGCGACGACGACTCCAGCCACCGCTCCCAGTGCTTCCGCTCCATCGGCAGGTCCGGCGAGTTCCACACGTTCTCCGGCAGCGACGCCAACTGCCGCTGCGCCCGGTCGTGCGCCGTCATCGCCTCGGCCCACTTGCCCTGCGCCACGTACGCGTTGACGATCTGCACCATCGCCACCAGCGACGCCGGGTCCCCCGCGTACCGCTGCGCCGCCGCGTCGTACTGCCGGATCGCCGCCGCCATGTCCCCCAGGTCGTACGCGCAGTCCGCCACCGCGAACGCGCTGTTCCGCTGCACCAGCCGGTCCAGCTCCGTCGTCTTGCGCCGGTCCTTGGCCGCGAGCCGTTGCTGCACCTGCTCGTACAGCTTCATCGCCTCGCGCAGCCGCTGCCCGCGCGCCTCGGCCAGCTGCTCCCGCTCCGCCGCCGGCCGGCTCTCGGTCAGGTCCCGCGCGATCCGGTCCGCCGACAGCCGGTTCGCGTCCGCCAGCTTGTACTGCACGATCACCGCCCGCGGCCCGTCGGGGTGCCGCCGCAGCGACTCTCCCAGCCGCGCGATCGCCTCGGCGTACCGCCCCGTGGCGTGGTACAGCTCGCCGAGTTCAGTCACCGCGTCGCGGTACTCCAGCGAATCCGGCGCCAGCATCGTCCCGTCCACCACCGACTGCAGCAGGCTCTCGGCCTCGTCGTCGTTCCCCTTGGTGTCGTCCGCCAGCAGGCACCGCGCCAGCGGCACCAGCGCCCGGTCCGCCCAGATGCCCGCCGACGCCGCCGCCCCCGCGCGGTTCCGCGCCTCGACCAGTTCCCGGTACAGCCCCTCGGCCCCCGTCCACTGCCGCTGAGCCTGCAGCACCTGCGCCAGCCGGAACTTCGCCTCGGGCCGGCGCGGGTCATCGTCCGATGCCCCGTCCACGTACGACCGGAACGCCTCCCGCGCCGACTCGCGGTCCCCCGCCTGGTCGAAGCAGTCCCCCGCCAGCCACAGCGACTCGCCGTACGCCACGTTGTCCGTCACCACCACCGCCCGCGCGTGCTCCCGGTACGCGCCCCCCGCGTCCAGAAGGTGCTTCTTCGCTTCCGCCGCCGTCACCGGGCTCACCTGGTCGATCGTCAGCACCCCGCGCTCGCTGTTCCGCGCCTCGGACAGAATCTGCTCCGCCACGCGCCGGCTCGACGCCCCCAGCGCCAGCATCACCGCCGGCGGAACCTCACCGCCCGTGCCCCGGTACGCCCGCTCGGCCACCGCGGCGTACCGCAGCGCCGCCCGGTAGTCCCCCCGCGCAAAGCGGTCGGCGTGCCGCTCCATCAGGCTCGCCGCCGCAGTCGCCACCGTCACGTCCCGCTGCTTGGCCGCCTCCTTCAGAAGCGCGATCAGCTCCCCGTAGGTCGAGATCGATTCCTCATCCTCCCCCAGCGCCGCCTGGCACTCGGCCAGGCCCAGCAGCGCCGGCGCCAGGCACGGCGCTTCCTTGAAATCCTGCCGCACCTGCGCGAACCGCTCCCGCGCCTCGTCCAGCTTGCCGTTGGCCTGCAGGATCCCCGCCGACAGCGTCAACGCCTCGCCCCGCGCCGGGGGCCCGGCGCGCAGAAGCCCCCTCGCCGCGGCGCACGGCCGCGACGCCCGCGCCAACAGCCCC
>JAEUIX010000143.1 GCA_016794945.1 Phycisphaerae bacterium | reverse complement strand
GCCATGGTGCAAGCGATGATGATCTGGGCGCAGATGAACCGCGAGGTGTACGTGCTGCCGTCGCAGGTGGACAAGGCCGACGCGACGGTGGCCGACAAGGGGCGGGCCAAGGACACAACGGCGAACATCCTCTCGATCCTGGCATGGAACGGGTCGATCAGCCCCGAGTTGTGCGTGAGCCCGCTGGAGAACAACCCGAAGATCAAGGCGCACGGCGGGTACGCGTACACGGACCCCGCGTCGGCGGTGAAGCCGGCCGAGGCGCTGTGGGACCCGTCGTTCAACGCGGACTTCACGGGGGACAAGTCGGCGCACAACTCGTACGCGCACCTGCAGCCGTCGGGCGAACTGAACGGGGCCAAGCCGATGGAATCGTCGGGGCGTGTTGCCCGCTGGGGCAACACGTTCGTGGCGAGCGATCCGATCGTCTCGACGCGCGGGGCGAAGATCACGAGCGTGCGCCTCGATGGCGAGGACGCCTGGCCGGTGTTCGACAACGAGAAGTCCAACGCGTTCTCGTTCTACCGGCCGGGCGGCGCGTGGTCGGGGAACGTGGCGTTCAACGATGGGCGCGTGGAGTTCCTGGAGCGCTACCTGGCTCCCGGCGCGGCGGTGAAGACGGCGGCGCGGTACAAGACCAAGGAGGGGGCGGCGCGCCCGGACATGGCCTTCTTCGACGAGCCGGACGACGCCAACGGGTCGAACAACTTCCTGGGCATCTTCACCAAGGCGGGCGTGAAGCCGTCGGAGTTCGCGTCGATCTGGGATTGAACGGGCGGCGGGTCAGGGTCGGTCGGGCCCGCCGGGCCAGGAGCGCGTTCGGCCGAGGATGCTCATGCGCCTGCGGGCGGCGGCCATCCACCACCGGCCGCGGGCGCTGGCCAGGGCGATGGGCCCGAGCCACGCCAGGAGCATGACGACCAGGCCGAGCACGACCATGCCGGCCATCATCCAGACTCTGGCGGCGGGGAAGTGCTGCGCCGTGTCGAGCACCTGATTGAAGGCCAGCACGTAGGCGACCAGGGCGTAGAGCAGGCCGTTGACCAGGAAGGGCTTCCACTGGCGGAGCACGCTGGCGTAGACCAGGAAGACGGCGCCCCCGGCCAGCGCGAAGATCCAGGGCCACTCGACTCCGGCGAACCGCTCGTGGTGGAGCACGATGAGCGGCGCCAGGAAGTGCGAGGGCAGGACCCAGCGCAGGGCGTGGGCCAGGCGCTCGCGCACCAGGGAGGACCCGCCCGCGAGCACTCCGGACACCAGCGCGAGCACCGCACCGCCGGCGACGAATCCCAGCGCGCGACGGGGCAGGTCGTCGTCGGGCGGCGCGAGCCACTGAGGAAGGCCGAGCCGCCCGGGCGCGTGCCAGGCGGTCAGGAGCAGGCCGGCGAACAGCAGCGCCAGGCCGAAGGTGAGCAGGGGCCAGGCGTCGGCGCGCCGGAGGTTGTGGTGGCCGATTCGCGCGGCGTCCTTCTCCTCCTGGCGCGAGAGCGCCAACCCGCCGGCGAGGCCGGCAACGCCCAGGGCCGCGAGCCACAGGGCCAGATCGGCCCAGGTGCGATCGGTGTGCGGGCGCACGTACCCGCCGAGCAGCAGCCACAGGCTCAGGCCCGTGGCAACGGCGCCGAGCGTGGCCAGCAGCGTGAACGCGCTGCTCTTGAACAACCGTCGCGCCGCCAGCGCGCCCAGTCCCAGCGCCGCGGCGGCGATGAGCACCTGCGCGTTGAACAGGCCGCCGGCCGGGCCGGCGATAGGATCACCGTCGGGGCGGACGCGGGCGAAGAACTCGGCGGCGCCCGCGCCGAGATCGCCCTCTGGGTATGGCCAGCCGAGTCGCTTGAGCACGAGCAGCGCGGCGACTGGGGCGGCGATGCAGGCGGTGACGAGGTAGGCCAGGCCGGTGCGCTGGTAGCCGCGGCGATGGAGCAGCGCGCCGCCGAGGCCCAGGACGGCAGCGGCGGCGATGGGCAGGGCCAGGCGGAGCCAGTCGGGCAGGACATCCCACGCCTTGTAGGAGCCGACGCTGAGTCCGAGGATGAGCAGCCAGCCGCCCATGTAGAGGCTGACCTGGGAGGCCGAGAGGCGGCGGCTGTCGATGAGCCAGGGCGAGTCCGGCCGGAGAACGGTCCGGAGTGTGCGTACGAGCGCTCGTTGCTCAGCCTCTGTCACCAGGCCCTGTCGCTGCCACTGGCCGGCGCGGTCGATCTGCTCCTGGACCTGGTCGACGAAGCGGGCGGCGAGCGTGGTGGGCCGGGCGGTGACGGTCTCGCCCCGCAGATAGCGCCGCAGGTCCTGGGCGAGTTCGCTGGCGTCCTTGTACCGGCGCCAGGGGTCGCGCTCGAGCGCGACGAGGCAGATGCGCTGCAGGGCGACGGGGGCCTCGGGCGCCAGGTGCTCGGGCAGGGGCGGCTCGGTCTCGCGCTGGAGGCGGAGCGTCTCGGCGGTGGTGCCGGCGATGAAGGGCGTGCGGCCGGTGAGCATCTCGAAGAGGATGACCCCCAGCGCGTAGACGTCGCTCCAGGCGCCGACGGGACCGCCGGGTTCGAATTGCTCCGGGGCGGCGTAGCCGGGAGTGCCGCCGCTGATGGTGCGCGGGCCGGGGGCGCCCGGCGGGCCGCCCATGCCGCGGCCGGCGCGGGCGAGGCCGAAGTCAACGATGACGGGGGTGCCCGAGCGGTCGAGGAGGATGTTGGAGGGCTTGAGGTCGCCATGGACCAGGCCGGCGGCGTGTGCCTCGGCGACGCCGTCGACGATCTTGAGCAGCAGGGAAACGCGCTCGGGGAGCGTCAACCCGCGCCAGGCCTGGGCCAGGGGGACGCCGTCGATCCACTCCATGACCATGAACGGCACGGCGCGGCCGGGCTGACCGTCGAGGGAGATCTCCAGCACGCGGACGATGTTGGGGTGGCTGAGGCCGGCCATGGCCCGCGCTTCGGCCAGAAGGCGTGCGCGCGCATCGCCGCCGTCGCGACCGGAGACGTTGTGGAGCAGCTTGATGGCGACGCGGCGCGAGAGCACCGAATCGGTGGCCAGCAGCACGCTGCCCATGCCGCCCTCGCCGGCGATGCGTTCCACGCGGTATCGCTCGCCGACGAGCGCCTGCGCCTGGGCCGGATCGAGCGAGCGGGTCGGGGCGGGCGGTTCGGGCGGCGCGGGCGCGGCGGCGCCGGCCGGGGGCGCCGGGATGGTCGGCGCATCGTGAGCCGAACCTCCGGCCGCCGGGACGGGGCGCGGGGCGATCGGGTTGGCGCCTTCGGAATTCATGCCACCACCGGGAGCGATGCTACCGGCCCGGGGCGGGGGCGTGCGGCGCGGCGCGCCGGCGACCGGTACGCTTGGGTGCCGTCCCGGAGGGCCCCGTGCAGCCGCAGCCAGACCCGGACACCCCGGTGGAACTGACGAGCCGGGCCACGGAAGCGGCGGCGGAGGTGATCGCCGGCTCGCTGCGGGACCGGGGGATCGAAGCGCGCGTGCTCGGCGGCATGCTGACGGGCTTCCGGGCCGAGGCGCCGGCGCAGGCGCGGGTGGTGGTGCGGCGGCGGGACCTGGAGGCGGCCAGAGCCGCGCTGGCGGAGATCCGCAGCGCGTCGGTGGACCTGGACTGGGACGAGGTTGACGTCGGCGCGCCGGAAGGGCCGGGCGCCGGGCCGGCGCGAGCGCCGGAGCGCATCACGCGGGCCGCGGCGACGACGGCGATCGTGTGCGGGGCGTCGGCGCTGGCGGTGTTGTTCGTGTCGATGTCGGCCGGGCTGTGGCGGTGGGCGTCGGTGGTGGTGGCGCTGACGGCGTTCCTGCTGCTCATGGCGGCGCTGGCGCTGTGGTTCGGGCGGCGATCGGCGGATCCGTTCGACCGGGAGTCGTGGTGAGCAGCGGGATCAGAACCGCATGTGCGCGGGGCGCTCGGCCGGTGGGCGCACGCCGAGGATGGCGCGGGCCAGGGCCAGGTCGACGGGACGGGTGATCTTGAGGTTCCGGGCGTCGCCCTCGACCACGATCACCGGCTCGCCGAGACGCTCGACGAGCTGCGCGTCGTCGGTGCTCGAGAGGTCGGCCTGGGCGTAGGCCCTGCGGAGGAGCGTCGCGCGGAAGACCTGGGGGGTCTGCACGGCGACCAGGCCGTTGCGATCGACGGTGGCGGCGACGCGGCGGCGCAGCACCGGCGCCTGGGCCTCGACGCCCAGGATGGCGGCCAGGGGGTCACGGGCCGCGGGCGCCACCGGCTCGGGGTCGGTGCGCTTGAGCGTGTCGGAGACGTCGACGCCGGGAACGACCGCATCGTGCTCGCGGGCGGCGTCGATGACGCGCGCGATGAGCTCGGCGGGCGTGCAGGGACGCGCGGCGTCGTGGACGGCGACATGGGTGCAGTCCTGGGGGACGAGCGCCAGAGCGTTGGCGACGGTCTGATAACGGTGGTCGCGACCGCCGGCGCAGATGCGGACGCCCAGCAGGCCGAGCTTGTCGGCGTAGCGATCACGGAACGCGGCCATGGAGGAAGGGTCGGCCGGGCCGGCGACGATGATCGACGCGACCTCCGGGACGTGCTGGAAGAGCTCGACCGTGCGCTGCAGCACGGGACGGCCGCCGAGATCTTCATCGAGTTTGGAACGGGCCGGGGCGTCGGGGGCGAGGCCCAGCTCCCGCGCGGCAGTCTGGGCAAACCTCGTGGAGGCGCCGGCGGCCGGGATGATCACAGCCAGTCGCATCGTGGGGTTTTCTGCGGACATGCCCTAGGTTAGGGGGTGGGAGGCTTGCGAAACCGCGAACATCCGGTATTCTTGGCGATGGAGCGTCTTCTCGCTTTCACCACGGCTTTTACAGCTTCAGGAGACTGACAATGAGGGTTGCCTTCGCGACGGTTGCCGCGCTGGTGGTCTGCGCCGGATCGGCCCAGGCCCAGGTCGAGTTGTTCCGCAACGGAGAGTACGTGACGGAGTTCGGCACGGGGCCGCTGGGCGAGAACGCCAGCCGGATCCAGCCCCGGTTCAACTCGTTCGGCTCGACGGCGGCGAACGCGACGTTCCGCATTGCGGACAATTTCCGGGTTCCCAACGGCAAGAAGTGGCAGTTGACCAAGACGGAGTGGTTCGTCTACCAGACCAGCAGTGCGACGAGCACGCCGGCGACGCCGATCGCGGCGCCGACGATCACGCAGGCGTTCGTGACGGTGTTCCGCGGGAACCCGGCATCGGGCGGGGTGGCGGTGGCCGGCGACTTCACGACGAACCGGATCATCCTGGGCGAGACGGCGCTGGACAACTGCCTGCGGATCACCGAGACGGGCGCGGTGACGCAGGAGCGTTCGGTGCAGCGGATCGCGATCGACCTGTCGTTCCTGCCGGAACTGGAGGCGGGCGAGTACTGGGTGGCGGTGGGCTTCACGGGGACGATCACCCCCGCCAGCGGCCCGTTTGCGCCGCCGGTGGTGCCGACGCGTCCGGCGACGGACAACGCCGTGCAGCAGACGGTGGCGACGGGTGTGTGGGCGCCGGCCTCGGGCAACGGCGGCACGATCGATTCCGGCGGCAACCAGGACTATCCGTTCCGCGTGTTCGGCGTTGAGAATGACTCGACGACCAACACGAACCCGTACGGGTCGCAGATGCCGAACAACCTGAATCTGCGCCAGGGCAAGCCGGCCAAGATCCGGGTGCAGACGGTGGCCGGTTCGAACCCGACGAGCACCGGAGTGACGGTGACGGCGGACCTGACGGGCATCGGCTTCGGCGCGTCCGAGACTCTGTACGACGACGGCACCAACGGTGACGACGTCGCCGCCGACGGCGTCTACACGCTGCTGACCGCGAACATCCCCAACACGACGACGCTGGGCACCAAGACGATGGCGTGCACGGTGGCCGACGGGCAGGCGCGTTCGTCGACCTTCAACCTCGTGTACATCCTCAACGCCAACTCGGTGGAGATCGAGCCGAACGGCCTGAAGTTCGCCCCCACGCCGATTCCCCTGAGCCCGGGCGACCAGGTCACCGGCACGCTGGCCAACACCGCGACGGCCGACACCGACTACTTCCTGGTCTCGACGCCGGCGCCGCTGACGCCGGGCATCGTGCGCTACCGCCTGACGCTCGAAGGCGGGGCGAACATCGCCAACATCACGCTCAACCTGCACACGACGGCGCAGGCCAACAGCATCATCAACCCCAACGGCAACGTGATCTTCTCGGCGCCGGTCACGGTCGGCACGACCAAGACGCTGCAGTGGTACGGGCACGGCGGAGCGGCCGAGCACAAGGTGTACGTGCGCGTGCTGGGCGTGGCCAACGGCGGCAGCGTCCCCTACACGATGACCCTCACGGCCGACCCGGTCACGCCGACGGACATCGCCGGCGGCAACCTGGCGGCGGGCACGCTGGTGTTCGACTTCAACAACCAGGGCCACACGTCGAACACCGAGATCTGGGTCTATGACTCGACCTACACGCCGATCGCGGACTGCGGCAACGACAACGACATCCTGACCGGCGGTACGCAGAGCCGGCTCGAGCGGGAGTTCGTCGACGGCACTTACTACGCCGCGGTTTCGAACCAGAACATGGCCAACAACCTCCGCAGCCCGCTGGACGACAGCAGCCGGAGCCTGTCGGTGTTCGACTTCCCGGGCGTGACGGGCAACGGGAGCACGACCGCGAACCTGAACTGCGGGTTCAGCGTGACGGCCGGCACCGACGTGCGGACGGTCGCGACGACGAAGGACAACGCGTTCGACGTCAACTGGTTCAAGTTCACGGTGGGGGCCAGCGGCCCGACGGCGTGCAGCCCGGCCGACGTCGCCACCGAGGGCAGCCCGCAGCCCTTCATCGACGGTCCGGACGGCTTCATCACCGGCACCGACTTCGACGTCTTCGTGCAGGCCTTCTTCCAGGAGATCCGCCGCCCCGCGCCGAGCGGCCCCTACATCGCCGACCTGACCGATGACACCGGCACCGGCGGCCCCGACACCTTCATCACCGGCGCCGACTTCGACTTCTTCATCACCAAGTTCTTCATCGGCTGCCCGTAAGCGCTGGTGCGACAGTGACATTTCGCTGTTCCAACGGACCCCCGGGGCAAAACCCCGGGGGTCTTCATTTGGAGGCCCGATTCGGCCGAGTCGGGGTTGCCGATCCGCGTGCATGGGGTACCTTTGAGCTTCGCGAGGGCCCTGCGGGCCGGCGCGGTGGTTGCCGGCCAAGGGGGCCGGCGCCCGGAATTCAGGCGAGAGGAGTCCGTCATGGCGATGTCCCGTAACTGTGGGTTCGTGCTGGTCGCGGCCGCGGTGTCGGCGGTGTCGGGTGCGGCGTGGGCCGATCCCTCGCCGGGGCTGAAGATCGCACGGGTGTACCCGGGGGGCGGGGCGACGACGGGCTCTCCGGCGTTCAAGCGGGACTTCGTGGAGTTGAAGAACACGTCGAACGCGACGATCAACACCGGCGGGTGGTCGGTGCAGTACCAGTCGTCGACGGGCACCACGTGGCTGAAGGTGGACCTGATCGCGGTGGACGTCGATCCGGGTGAGCACTTCCTGCTGCTGCTGAGCAACAACAACGCGAGCACGCTCGGGCCGCTGATCAACGATTTCGACCAGTCGGCGACGACGATCGCCCTGGCCAACAGCGCCGGCAAGATCGCGCTGGTGCAGGGAACGACGGCGCTGCCGACGGGCAACCCGTGCGCCTCGAGCGGCAACGGGATCGTTGACTTCCTGGCGTACGGCACGTCGACGAACGCGTGCTTCGAGACCGCGGCGGCGGCGTACCCGGCGCCCGACACGGTGTCGATGCTGCAGAGGAATCTCAACGGCTGCAGCGATACGGACAACAACTCCAACGACTTCACCGTGGTGCCGGCCACGCTGCCGCGCTGGAGCGGCAGCCCGGCGGAGGCGTGCGGCGGGCCGTCGTGCGACGCGGGGATCACGCTGAGCTCGTCGCTGACGGCGTGCGAGACGGTGGCGGGCACGCCGGTGACGTACACGGTGGTGGCGACGAACACGGGCCCGGACACGGCGGCGGGAACGGTGTGCACGGTGACGCTGTCGCCCCGGCATTCGTTCGTGGGCGTTTCGGCAACGGACGGATCGGCGGGCGAGGCCGGAGGGGTGATCACGTGGAACCTGGGGAGCTTCGTGAACGGTGCGTCGGCCACGCTGACGATCAACACGATCGCCGCCGGGGCGGGCAACCTTGACCTTTCGGCGTCGATCGCGACGACGACGCCGGACACCGGCGCCGCGAACAACCAGCGATCGACGACGAACGTGGTGCGCATGGTGCGGACGCCGGTGCTGGCGTCGGTGATCGCGGCGACGGCGACGACGGCGCCGGCTTCGAAGCGGGAGATCCTGCTGCCCAACGGCTCGACGCGGAACTTCGAGTTCTCGACGGGATCGACGTTCGACGCGTTCCACCGGCCGTTCGCCTCGGCCGACGGCACGAAGTTCGTGATGCGCGTGAACACCGACGAGCCCGACGGCACGCTGGACGAGGCGGTGGTGGTGGGCACGATCACCGGCGGGGGCGTGACGCTCTCGGCGGTGGCCCAGCAGGGCTTCTCGGTGGTCGATCCGGACATCTTCAACGACACGCTGGGCGCGACGATCGATCCGACGATGTCGGTGAACAACGCCGGCCAGGTGGCCTTCAGCGGCACGACCAACCGCGTGGCGAACTCGAACGACGTGGTGGTTCGGTACACGCCCGGCTCGCCCGGCACGTTCAAGGTGATCGCCCGCGAGGGTCTGGGCGTTCCCGAGTCGTTCGGGCTCGACCTCGACACGACGTGGGGCGCTGCGCTGACGGCCCGCGGCATGCTCGACGACGGGTCTGTGGACTTCCTGGGCCAGCTGGCGGGCAGCTCGATCACCACGAGCACCGATCGGGTGATCGCGCGGTCGGACGGGACGGCGTCGAGCATCCGCCTGCGCAAGGGTGTGACGATTCCCGCCGCGATCCCGGGCAGCGAGACCGGCCCGTTCAGCTTCTTCGATGACGACGACGAGCTGGGGTACTGGGTGAGCGGCGATGGGACCACGTACCTCGTGAGCGGCACGCTGGCGACGCCCAGCGGCACGAGCAACGACAAGGTGGCCGTGCAGGACGGCGAGGTCGTGTCCCAGGAGGGGCAGGTGCTGCCCGGCTTCCTTCCGGCGACTATCTCGGGATCGTCGATCGCGTCGCTCTACCAGAGCGCCGCGGGCGACGGCTGGGGCATCCTGCCCACGAACACCACGGTGGACATGGTGGTCATCGCTGAAGGGATCATCCGCACCGGCGACCCGATCACGGTCGGCGACACCGAGGTGTGGAGCGACACGGCGATGAACCCGACGTTCGCGGCGACGTTCTTCGCGGCGGCCAGCCGGGGCGACGACGACTGGGTGGTGGCGGGCGTCACGAGCCAGCCCGACACGTGGTCCAACGGCGTGGTGGTGTACAAGGGCCAGACGGTGCTGCTGCGCGAGGGCGACCCGGTGGACCTGGACGGCAACGGGCTGGCCGACGACAACTGCGTGATCAACACGTTCCGCAACAGCCGCATGTTCATCGGCGCCGATCGTCGGCTGTACGCGGTGGTGAGCCTGCGGAACCCGAGCATCTGCTCGGGCGTGACGGTGCTGGGCCAGGCGCTGATCGCCGTGCCCCTGCCGCCGGAGGCCCCGACGGGGTGCAGCCCGGCGGACGTGGCGACCGAGGGCAGCGCTCAGCCGTTCGTCGACGGTCCGGACGGCTTCATCACCGGCACC
>JAEUIX010000131.1 GCA_016794945.1 Phycisphaerae bacterium | reverse complement strand
CTGAAGAAGCGCTCCGACCTGGTGGGCGACGTCTCCCGCATGGAAGGCGAAGCGCTCCGCGGCAACAGCGGCTCGCTGTCGCACACGCCCCAGCACATCGCCGAGCAGGGCTCCGAGGCCTACGAGCAGTCGCTTGCGCTCGACCTCGCCTCCGTCGACCGCACGCTCATCCGCGAGATCGACGATGCGCTCAAGCGCATCGACGACGGCACGTTCGGCATCTGCCAGCTCTCGGGCAAGCCGATCAGCAAGGAGCGGCTCGAGGAGCTCCCCTGGACCCGCTACTCGATCGAGGCCGCGCGCGAACACGAGCGCCGGTCCTACATCGCATGAGCGGGCCCGGCCCAAGCGGCGCACCGCCCGTGCCCCGGGCCTGGCGTTCCCGAGCCGCCTGGTTCACGCTCCTGTTCACCCGGGCGATCGGCCTGGCCGCCGACCTGTACTCCAAGCACTGGGCCTTCCAATCCGTCGCCGGCCGGCCCGTCACCGTCCTGCGAGAGGACGTGCTCGCCATCGCCGCGGTCGATCCCAGGGCCATCGGACGCGGCATCATCCCGCCGCACGAGCCCGTGGTCGTGATCCCTCACGTGCTCAACTTCACGCTCGTGCTCAATCCCGGCGCCGTCTTCGGCATGGGCGCAGGCCAGCGCTGGTTCTTCATCACCTTCACCGCCGTCGCCATGACCGTCGGGCTGCTCGTGTTCGCCCGGGCGACGCGCGCCGGTGACCGCTGGACGCACATCGCTCTGGGCCTGCTGCTGGCCGGAGGAGTTGGAAACGTCTACGACCGGCTCTTCTACAGCTGCGTCCGCGATTTCATCCACCCCCTGCCCGGCGTGCGCTTTCCCTTCGGGTGGTCGCCCTTCGGCAGCAACGGCGAAGTGTGGCCCTACGTCTCCAACGTCGCCGACGCACTGCTGATCGTCGGCATCGGCATGCTGTTCCTCCGCCTGATGCGCGCCGACCACGCGCACGACGTCCAGGCCGGTCACGCCGCCCCCGACGCCAAGCCCGCCCCCGCGCCCGAAGGACGACCGGCCCCATGACCGCCCCCACCCCGTCCGGCAGCGGCCCGGTGCTCCGCGTCCAGACGTTCGTGCTGGGACCGTTCGAGACCAACTGCTACATCGTCCGCCGCGAGGGCGGCTCGGTCTGCTGGATCATCGACGCTTCGTTCGGCCCGGCTCCGATGCTCGACTACATCCGGCACCACGGCCTTTCACCATCGCTCCTGGCGCTCACCCACGCCCACGCCGACCACATCGGCGGAGTCGGCGAATTCCGGCGTGCCTGGCCCGGCCTGCCCATCGTCATCCACGCGGAGGAATCCTCGTGGCTCGGCGACCCGGAGCGCAACCTCTCCGCCGGGTTCGGCGCCCCGATCAGCGTCCCGGGCCCCGACCGCACCCTGGCCGACGGCGATGAACTCGACCTCGACGGCGTTCCGTGCAGGGTAATCCACGCGCCGGGGCACTCCCCGGGCGGCGTCGGCTTCCACTTCCCCACCAGCGACCTGCTCATCGCCGGCGATGCGCTGTTCGCCGGCTCCATCGGCCGCACCGACCTGCCCGGCGGCGACTTCGCCCTGCTCCAAAAATCGATCAGGGAGCGCTATTACACGCTCCCCGATCGCACCGTCGTGCTGCCCGGGCATGGCCCGCGAACGACCATCGGCCACGAGCGATTGTCCAACCCGTTCGTGCGCGCCTGAATCAGCGAGCCTCGGGGACCGCAGCGCTGGCCCCGCCCATCGCGCCCGACTCGATCAGTGCCAGCAGCTGCCGGGCGTTGGCGTTGGCCGGATCGGCCGCCACGGCGCGACGCAGCGTCTCGACCGCCGCGCGCTCCTGGCCCATCTCCGACTGGATCATCGCCTTCATCACCATCGCGCTGCCCAGCCCCGGGTTCAGTTCCAGCGCCCGGTCCACGCAGCCGATCGCCTTGTCGCGCTCGCCGCTGGACCGGTAGAACGTCGCCCGCAGCAGGTGCGCCTCGGGCATCTCCGGCGCCAGGGCCACCACGCGCGCCGACGCCTGCCGCAGCCGGTTCGGGTCGTTCAGCTTCGCCGAGACCAGGCCCAGTTGCATCCAGGCGTTCACGTCCCGCAGCCCTTCCTCATCACCGGTCAGCGACACCAGCAGCGTCCGCGCCTCGGACAGACGCCCCAGCGCCACCAGCACGCGGCTCTTGAGCACGCGCAGGTCGCGCCGGTCCTTGAAGCCGTCCCCTCGCATCAGCACGTCCAGGTTCCCGTCCGCATCGTTGAAGCGGCCCGCGGCCACCTGCGCGTTGACCAATTCCTCCAGCACCCGAAGATCGTCGGGCGCCAACAGGCGCGCCTCGGCCAGCGCGTCGGCCGCGCCCGCCGCGTTGCCACGCAGCATCTCCACGTGGCCCTGCGACTGGCGGATCGCGCTGTTCAGCGCGTACCGCTGAGCGGCGGTCGCCAGGAACTCGGCCGCTTCGTCCAGCTTGCCCTGCTTCACCAGCATCTCGCCCGCCGCCACCGTGTACTGCGGGTTCTTCTCGTCCAGGCTCGACGCCCGTGCGTACCGCGTGAAGGCCTCGCCGTACTGGCTGAACCGCTCGTGCACGAACCCGATGTAGTACTGCGCTTCGGCGAACTGCGGGTCGATCGCCTCGGCGTCCAGCATGCACTGCCGGGCCGCTTCGAGCTCGCCCTTCTCGATCATGATCCGCCCGCGCAGCACGTGGCTCTTGGCCACCTTCGGATTCAGCATCAGCGCCCGCTCCACCGTCCGCTCGGCCTTCTTCAAGTCGCCGGACAGGAACTGCTGCTGCGCCATCTGCCACTCCACGGCGGCCTTCATCGAGTCCAGCTTCACCTGCGCCTGCTCGATGTGCTCGCTGGTGTACTGCCCGTGCCCGGCGCAGCCGCCGAGTGTGGCCGCCGCCGCGACGGCCAGGGCCGAGAACAGGCGGAGGCGAGACGCGACGTTGGCGCGGACGATGGTGCGGTCGAGAGTCATGATTCTCCCTTTCTTCGATGCGGGATGGGTACGGACGGGTCGCTCTCCTCCAGCGGGCCGCCCCTGCGATCGCCCGTGCGGATCACTTCTCGTGCGAGGGCGCCTCGGTCGGCGCCGTCGCGATCGGCTGCTGCTGCGGCACCGGCACGAACCAGAACCCGTGCACGAACGGCAGGACGAAGAACCGCGGCTGCGACGCCGAGGCCGTGGCCGCCGAACCGGGCACCGGCGTCTCGCTGTTGCCGCCGCCGACCGTCTTGCCCGAGGCGAAGCCGGTCGAGGTCGTTGCCGGCGGCGCGGCCTGGTCGAACCGCTGATCGAAACCGAAGCCGCTCATCGCTTCATTCATGAACCGGTCGGCCTCGCTGATGCCCTGGAACTGCTCCGTGGGAGCGGCCGGCGGGGCGGCGTTGGAGCTCGCGCCGGGCCCCGCCGGAGCGTCTCCGGCCGGGCCGGCCGCCGCTGCGCCGACGGGAGTGCCCTCGACCATCCGGCCCGCGGGCGTGTTCCCGCCCTCGCCCTGATCGCCGGCGGGGTTGCCGCCGCCGAAGAAGGTGTTCGAAGGCTCCGCGGCCGCCGTGTCGCCGTTCTCCGAGCCCTCGGGCGCGTGAGACATGGGCTTGCCGTCGCCGGCCGGCGCCGCGGGAGGAGCCGGCGGCATCGCGCCGGGCTGCTTGTTCTTCCAGGGATCGGCCGAGGGCGCCGGAACGACGGACTCAGGCTTCAGCGGATCCGTGGGGAAATTGGTCGAGCCGTACGGCTGGGGGTTGTACGCCGGGGGCTGCGTCGCCGCGGGAATGGCACGGATCCGGTCGTTCATCTCCGAGCTCAGCAGCCCGTCGAACGTCGCCTGCGTGGGCCACAGCTCGCGCTGGCCGGTCAGC
>JAEUIX010000078.1 GCA_016794945.1 Phycisphaerae bacterium | reverse complement strand
AGAAGACCGCGTTCCCCGATCAGGTCGCCGCCGACGAGGCGGCCAAGGCCCCCGCGACTCCCGCCGCCGGAACCTGAGCCGCTCCGCGAAGCCCCGGCCCCATGCTGGACCTTTTCGCCGCGATCATCGTTTGCAGCGCCGGGGCGGCCGGGGTGCTGCTGACCGCGCTGACGCTGCCGGGCGCTTGGTTCGCGCTGCTCGTCGCCGGCGCGTGCCAGTGGTGGCGGAACGACCTGTTCTCGTGGTGGACTCTGGGCGCCGCGCTGGCCGTGGCCGCCGCCGGCGAGGTGCTGGAACTCGTGGCCTCCGCCCGCGGCGCGCGACGCGCCGGCGCCAGCCGTCCGGGCGCCTGGGGCGCGATCATCGGCGCGTTCGTCGGAGCGATCCTCGGGGCGCCTGTGCTCTTTCCCCTGGGGGCGATCGCGGGGGGCGTGCTGGGGGCCGCGACCGGGGCGCTCGTCGGCGAGTTGGCCGTCGCCCGCCGCTCGGTTGAAACCGCCGTCCGGTCAGCCGGCGGCGCCGCCAAGGGGCGACTGGCCGCCACGTTCATCAAGCTCGGGGCGTCCATCGCGGTCGGTCTGACCCTGTCGGTCGCGGCGTTTGTACCCTGAACGGGTCCGTCTCGATCCGCGTGCCGGTTCAACCGACCGCACCCCGGGTTCGTATTGACCGATCGAGAGAAGGGTGGCATCCAGGTTCCCCAACCTGTCCTTCGGTCCGATGGCGGTTCGCCGCGCGCTGCGACTTGGCCAGTTCCAGAACGAGCGGCTGATCGGCTGGCGGCCTGTGCAGGTTCCCACGACGCTGAGCCGGGCGCTGCTGCGGGCGGCGATGGCCATGCTGCCCGGGGTGGGGCCGGCGGCCCTGGCCCTTGCCGGAGACCGGGACGACACGTGGCGGCTGCTGGTGCTGACCGATCGTCGGCTGATCCTGATCCGTCCGGCCAGCTCCCCCGGCGGCCCGGTGGTCGAAACAGTCGTCGACCTGGGTCGATTGGGGGTGACCTGCCCGGCCGAGGGCCGCTTCGACCTCACCGTCGCGGGCGGCGCGGCCGTGACCGTGCTGGTCACGGGCCGTCAAAGCCCCGGCGGCCGGTGCATCGTCAAGGCGCTGGCGGCGATGAGCGAATCGGGCGACCCGGCCGGCCTCGAAGACTCGGCGGAAACCGGCGCCCGCTCCCTGGGTCGTGCCGTCGCGGGGACAACCGCCGCGCTCGCGCGATCTTCGTATGGTGAACTTCTCGGACGTTGGCCGATCGACCGACAGTAGATTCATGCAGACCGCCCGACACCCGCGTGGCGCTCCTTCCATGCCGAACTCGAACAACCCGAAGGCCCCCGCCGCACCATCGACCTCCCGCCGCGCGGGCGACCCCGTCCGGCGGACGGACCAGCCGGCGGCGGGCGCCGAACACACGCGCGACCTTCGGCACGAAACGGGCATCAAGCACTTCGTGCTGGACACCAACGTGCTGCTGCACGATCCCAACGCTTTGTTCGTGTTCCACGAGCACGAGGTGGTCATCCCGTTCGCCGTGGTCGAGGAGCTCGATCACTTCAAGCGGGACGAGGCCGACAAGGGGCGCAACGCCCGCGAGTGCATCCGACAGCTCGACCGCCTGCGCACGATGGGAAGACTGATCGAGGGCGTGGCGTGGGCCGGCGCGTGCGACCTCACCGGCCGCTCCCCCAAGCCCGGCGAGAACGACACGGGCGTGGTGCGCATCGACACGGGCGATCACCCGCGCCCGCCGATCCTCGCGGCCGAATCGCCGGACAACCGGATCATCGCCTGCGCGCTGGCGATGCACGCCCGCGGCGTGAACACCGTCTTCGTCACCAAGGATCTCAACGCGCGCATCAAGGCCGACGCGCTCGGCCTGACCACCGAGGACTTCGAAAATCAGAAGGTCGACGCCGAACGGCTCTATACCGGCCACGCGTTCGCCGAGGTCGAGGGCTCGCTCATCGACGATCTCTACCGCGACCGCATGCTCCCGCTGGAGCGGCTGGCGCCCGCGATGCGCGCCGCCGGGCCCGACGGCCTGAGCACGCCGCGCGCGGTGCTGGCCAATCAGTTCGTGGTGCTCCGCGACGCCGACGACGAAGGGCACACCGGCCTGGCCCGCCGCCTGGCCGACACCGACCACGTCATCCCGGTCTCGGGCCCGCGCAAGCCCACGTTCGGCATCCTGCCGCGGAACGTCCAGCAGACCATGGCCATGGACCTGCTGCTCGACGACGAGATCCGCATGGTCACGCTCCTGGGCGCCGCCGGCACGGGCAAGACGCTGCTGGCCGTCGCCGCCGGCATGGCCAAGGTCTTCAACGAGGAGCGGTACGACAAGCTGCTGGTCGCACGACCGATCATGCCCCTGGGTCGCGACATCGGCTACCTGCCCGGCACCAAGGACGACAAGCTCGGCGCCTGGATGCAGCCGATCTTCGACAACCTCTCGTACCTGCTCTCGACGCGCGGCGCATCGCTGGGCGCGTCCGGCGGCGGCCAGCACGCCGAGAGCCAGTCCACCGAGCAGCGCATCGCCAAGCTCATCGAGGGCGGGCAGCTCGTGCTCGAACCGCTCACCTACATCCGCGGGCGCAGCATCCCCCACCAGTACATGATCGTGGACGAAGCACAGAACCTCACCCCGCACGAGGTCAAGACGATCATCAGCCGCATCGGCGAGGGCACCAAGATCGTCCTCACCGGCGACATCGGCCAGATCGACAACCCCTACCTCGACTCGTCCAGCAACGGGCTCTCGTACGCCATCGAGAAGATGAAGGGCCTCCGGCTCGTCGGGCACTGCACGCTGACCAAGAGCGAGCGCAGCGAACTGGCGAGCCTCGCCGCGACGCTCCTGTAGCGGCGGGCCGGCCGCCGCGGAACCGCCATGATCCTCCGCCGCCATCACGTACGCAGGCGCGGGTTGACGCTGGTCGAGCTGCTGGTCGTCATCTCCATCATCGTGGTGATCGGCGCCATGGTCTGCTACGCGCTGTGGAAGCTCTACCGCGCCGTCAGGACCATGTTTGCCGGGGCCGGGCTCCCCGACGCCGCCGCCTTGGTGGTGGCCGCCGGCCCGTCGGACGGCCCGCGCAACGGCTGATCACGGCTCGAGCCCGCGCGACGAGACCAACCGCTCCCAGTCCGCCATCAGCCCCCGGCACACCGGCCCGGGCCCGCCCCCGCCGATCGTTCGCCCTTCGACCGCCGACACGCCGAGCACGCCCCAACTGCGGTTGGTCAGCATCACCTCGTCGGCGTCGAGCACATCGGCGATCGACAGCATCTTCGGCGTCGCGTCGCGGCCGCCGTCGCGCAGCCGCTGAAGCGCCCACGACCGCACCACCCCGGGCCGCACGGGGCTCGGCAGCGCGCCCGTCCCCTCTTCGCCCCGGGCGATGGGCGTGAACACCGCGCCGCCACGCACGACCAGAACGTTGCTCACGCACCCGCCGCAGGCGTGATTGGTCACGCTCAGCACCAGCGCCTCGCCGCAGTCCTTGGCGCTGGCGGCCGCCAGTTCCCGCAGCCGCCACCAGTAGTTGATGGTCTTGTGCCCCTCGGTCGGGTTGAACGGGTTGGCCCGCGCGTCGGCCACCGCGATGCGGATGCCCGTGTCCTGCAGCGCCCGCGGGTAGGTCGTCGCCGGCTGCGCCGCGATGATCACGGTCGGATCGGGCCGCTCCGGCGGGCCGCCGCCGCGCGCGGCCGCCAGCCCGTTGATCCGGCCGCCCGTGATCGTGATGCGAACCCGCGCCAGCGCCAGCCCGGCGCGGCGCACCGTCTCCAGGGCCGCCTCGGCCAGCGCGCCCTCACGCAGGCCCGCGTGCAGCCCCAGCGCCCGCGCGCTGGCCGACAGGGACTCGACGTGCTCGTGCAGGTGCACGATCCACGGCCCGTGATCCCCGTCGACGCCGCCCAGCATCGTCTCGAACAGCCCCACGCCGTGCTGAACCGCGGCGTCCATCGCCGACACGTGCGCGGAGGTCACCGACTCGAACCGTCCCGAGATGAACACCGTCGCGTCGCCTTGAGGCTTCACGCGCCGCCCCCTTCGCCGACCACCCGCGGAATCTTCACGTAGGGCCCGTGCGCCGCGGGCGCCATCGCCCCCAGAGCCTCGGGCGTCATCGCGGGCCCGGGCTCGTCCTCCGCCGGTCGCGCCGTCATGTCCAGCGCGCCGGCCATCGGCTCGACCCCATCCAGGTTCAGTTCCCGAAGCCGTTCCACGTAGCGGAGGATCGCGCCCAGGTCGTGCCGCAGGCGCTCGACCTCAGCGTCGCCCACCGCGAGGCGGCTCAGCCGGGCGATCGACCGCACGTGCTCGGCGCTGGGTTCGTGGGACATCGGTTCAGTCTACGCGTCGGTCGGGGGAGCGCCCGCGGTCAAGCGCCGCACGGCCCGCTGGGCGATCACGCCCAGCAGCAGCAGCACCACGATCATCGCCCCACTGCCGGCCGCCAGGAACCACCAGGGAGCGCTCACCTTGCCGGCCTCCTCGGCCATTACATCCCGGACCTGGGTCGCCAGCCACACCACCGCCGCGGTGCGCGGAGCCATGCCGATGAGCGTCCCCGCGGCGTACACCAGCGGCCGCACCTGCACGGACGCGAGCACCAGGTTGCACACGGCGAAGGGGGAGTTCAGCGGCAGGCGGATCAGGATCACGATCCCCAGCGTGCGCCAGAAGCCCGAGCCGACCAGCGCGTCCCGCACGGCGCGCCACGCGGGCCGCTCCTCGATCAGCCGCACCACCCGGTCGCCCGAGACGCCCCGCGCCACCCCATAGCCGATCATCGCGCCGCCCAGAAACCCGCACTGCGCCGCCGGAAACCCCTCGGCGAACCCGAACGCCCACCCGCCCAGGATGGCGCTGGCGTACGTGGGCAGCAGCGCACAACCCGAAAAGAGCGCGAACCCTGCGATGTACAGCAGCACGCCCTCAGTCTCGTGCCCGCGCAGCCACTGGCCGACCACGTTCATGTACGCGAAGAGAACGATCGAGCCCAGCGGCGGCAGCGCCAGCGCCCCAACCGCCAGCACGCTGGTGCCGCCGAGCCGCGACAGCACTTGGCGGACCTGTTCCCAGGGACCCGACGCGTCCGCGGCCGTTCGCTCACTTTTCGGGGTCGGCTCGGTCACGCGACCCAGCATAGTCCGCGCGCGACGGGCCGTTGCCGGACCGGCGGGCGGGCCGCGCACCGCTACACTTGGCAGACCAGGGGAGAGAAAAGTCGCTCTCCCACGCAGCCGCGCCGCCCTTCGGGTCGGAAGACCCGAACGAGGAGATTCCCGCATGCTCCCCAAACCACCTCCCCGCGAGCAGAGCGTCGGGTTCCTGTATCTCCCGCCGTACCGGATCGTCGGCACGTCCGTCGCCGGCGAGGCCACGGCGATCCAGATCCCCGAGCTCGACCTGTGCTTCGACATGGGCGCGTGCCCGCGCCCGATGCTCGCCAGCAGGTTCGTCGCGGTCAGCCACGGCCACATGGACCACATCGGCGGCTTGGCGTACTACTGCTCGCAGCGCGCGTTCCAGGGGATGGGCCCGGGCACGATCGTCTGCCCCAAGGCCATCGCCCCGGCCATCGAGAAGATGATGGCCGGCTACGTGGACCTGGAGAACCAGAAGACGCCCTACAACCTCGTGCCCCTGGAGCCCGAGCAGACCGTCGAGATCAAGAACAACATCGTGCTCAAGGCCTTCCCCGTCGAGCACACCGTGCCGACCAGCGGCTACGCCGTCATCGAGCGCCGCAGCAAGCTCAAGCCCGAACTCGTCGGGCTGCCGCAGGAGAAGCTGATGGAGCTCCGCGACCGGGGCGAGGAGATCACCCGCGTCCTGGAGATCCCGCTGATCGCGTACATCATGGACACCTCGCCGGGGGCCGCCATGCTCCGCGAGGACGTCCGCAAGGCCCAGATCATCATCGCCGAGTGCACCTTCTTCGAGCCGGACCACAAGGACCGGGCCAAGACCGGCGCACACCTGCACGCCGACGACGTCGTCGAGTGGCTCCGCGTGCTCGAGTGCCAGAAGCTCGTGCTGGCCCACGTCTCGCGCCGCACCAACCTCGGCATCGCGCGCAAGCAGCTCCAGCAGGCGCTCGGGCGCGCCAAGGCCGAGAAGGTCGAGTTCCTCATGGACTTCAAGTCCAACAAGGAACGCTACGAGCGCCAGCAGATGGACGCCGGCGAACACCCCACGCAGACCGGCGTTGCGCCGCGGCGCGACGCCCGTCCCGACGTGCGCGGCCCGCGCGACCAGCGCCCCGCCCGCTCCTGATCTCGATCTCGCGCCGAACGTCGCACACACCACCACAGGTTGTGCCCGCGCGCCGATCGGGCCCTAGAGCGCAGCGGCGGGCGCGCTGCGCATTCACGCCGGACTCACGCCCGAGTCCCGGCGCTCGTCCCTCGGCGCGGATGAACCGCCGCGCGTTTGTCAAGTCCCGTGCCGAATCGAATTTCTGTTGACAGCGACGCGCCCGCATCGCTACCGTCGCCCCCTGCCGAGCGTGGGCCGGCCCAGTTCGGGCCGCCACCCACGGCGCAGACCGAACCCCGGAGGACAGGTTCTGTCAGCTTCCGTCACCAGATCGCGCGCCATGCCCGCCGCGGCCCAGCCCGAGCCGGATCACGACCTCTGGTCCCGGCTTCTGGCCCACCTTCGACAGGCGCAGCCCGAAATCTGCCGCCAGTGGTTCGAGGAGATCGAACCCCTGGGGGTCGACGGCGGCGTGCTCCGTCTGCGGGCCCACTCTCCCGTGCACCGCGATTACCTCAACCGCCAGTGCACCGGACCGTTCAACGACGCCGCGAGGTCCGTCAGCGGACGGCTGATCACCGTCCGTTTCCTGGGGCCGGAGGACGATCTGGCGGCGGCCAAGCGCTCCGCCCGAGCCGCGGCCAGTCCCTCGGCCACCCCCGCGGCGCCCGCCAGGCCCGCGGCGACGCCTCAGGGACCGGTCGGCGCGCCGCCGCCGGTGCTGGAGCCCGCCACGCTGGTCGACGAGGAGCTGCCGCCCCCGGGCGCTCCCCCCGTCCGGGCGGTGCAGGAATCCGCCGAACACCTCTACGACGACGGCCTTGTCCTCAACCCCGACTACGGCTTCGAGCACTTCGT
>JAEUIX010000004.1 GCA_016794945.1 Phycisphaerae bacterium | reverse complement strand
GGCGCCGCGCTGGCCCGGGAGATCCTCGCCCTGCGCGACGACCCGGCGTCGGCGGCGGAGATGGGCCGGCGGGCCCGCGCGGCCGTCTTCGGCCGCTACGACCGTCGCACGGCGACGGACCGGTGGTGCGCTCTTCTGGAGTCGCTCGTCGGCAAGGCCTCGCCCGCGCCGGCGGCCGCCGAATCCGACGCGGCGGTACCCCAGTCGGGCGCGGGCGGGTAAGGTGTTCGCGTGAGCCAGACCGAAACACAACCCGGCACGACCCCCTCGCCGCGCCGCACGAGCCCGCACGGGCTCGGCAACCGCGTGGGCCGGCTTCTGTGGGGCATCGTCTGGGCGGTGCTGTTCCGGCCCTCGCCGCGTCCGCTTCACCTGTGGCGCAACACGCTGCTGCGGCTGTTCGGGGCGCGCCTGCACCGCACGTCGCGGGTGTTCTCGTCGGCGCGGGTGTGGGCGCCGTGGAACCTGGCGATGGGGCCGCACGCGACGATCAGCGAGCACGTGGACGTGTACAACGTCGAACCGATCACGCTCGGAGCGAGGGCCGCGGTCAGCCAGTACAGCTTCCTGTGCGCCGCCAGTCACGACCACGAGGATCCGGCGCTGCCCCTGATCTCGGCGCCGATCACCATCGGCGACGATGCGTGGGTGGCGGCGGACGTGTTCGTGGCGCCGGGCGTCGAGATCGGCACGGGCACGGTGGTGGGCGCCCGCGCCTCGGTGTTCAAGTCCCTTCCGCCGTGGGTGGTGGCGACGGGCTCGCCCGCGCGCCCCGTGGGCCCGCGTCGATTGCCGGGGCGATCGCCGGCCTGAGGCTCACCGGCCGGAGGCCCGGTCGGCGTCGGCCTGGTCGCGGAGCCGCTGCAGCTTCTCCTCGTACAGCAGCTTGATCATGTACTCGTACGAGGCCATGAGCTGCGCCAGGTGCCAGCCCGCCGCCCCGTCGAGGAACCCCAGCCGCAGGACGTACATGTAGATGAACCGCGCGAAAGGCTTGTACGGCACGTAGGGCCAGACGTCGCGTCGCAGGTAGAGCCGGTAGCCCAGCAGGTTGCGGAAGAGCGTGCCGGCCTTGGCCGAGCGGTTCTCGCCCTTGCGGCCCTTGATCCACTCGTCGCTCTCCATGTCGGCGTAGCGGACGTGCTTGGCCAGGTACTCGCTGAGCGTCTCGCGCCGGATGTGCAGCATGAGGTGGCGCAGGTACTTCGTCGCCCCGTCGCACACCATGTGTTCGTGCACCGAGCGGTCCTCGTAGCGGGCCTTGCCCCGCTGGAAGAACCGCAGGTTCCACGACGGCATCATGCCGCCGTGCCGGATGGCCCGGCCCATCATGATCACCACGCGGTTGACGTAGTACCCCACGGCGGCGTCGGGCGTCGCCGCGACGCGGAACAGCTCGTCGCGCAGCTCGGGCGTGATGCGCTCGTCGGCGTCGAGGATGAAGATCCACCTGCCCCGGAACGGCAGGTTGTCCAGGCCCCAGTTCTTCTGGCGCGAGTAGTTCTCGAACGGGTGCTCGACGACGGTGGCGCCCGCCTCGGCCGCCAGCCGCTGCGTTCCGTCCGTGCTCAGCGAATCGAGCACGAACACCGGCCCCAGGCAGCGCGCGTTGGCCACCGTCTCGCTGATGTGCCCGGCCTCGTTGTACGTCGGGATCATCACCTCGATGATCGGGCTGCCGTCCGGCGCCGTCGGCCAGGGCGCCGCCCCGCCGGGGCCCGGGTTGTGCGCGGGCGCGGAGCTCATGCGCGGCCCTCCCCCGGGCGCGGGCGCTGCGCCCCGGGCATGTCGCGCAGCATCGCCGCCACCTTCGCCTCGGTCCGGTCGCGCCAGCTCTTGCGCTGCTCGAGGATCTTGATCTCGATCCAGTACTCGTACATCGAGATCATCGCGGCGTAGTGGAAGCCCGCCTTGCCGTCGAGCAGACCGAGCCTCACGAAGTACATGTACAGGAACCGCGCCAGCGCCCTGAGGCGCAGGTAGAACGACAGGTCCTTCAGCGCCCGACGGGCCACGCCCGGCCTGCGCGAGAACAGCTGCCGCACCCGGGCCCCGAACGCCCCGGACTGGATCACGCGCACCGCCTCTCTCGCCTCCATGTCCGAGTACGAGTTGTGCTTGTTGAACCAGGGCGTCAGGCCCTTGTTGAACGAGTAGTGCACGAAGTGCTCGCGCAGGTCGCCCAGCGATCCGTGAACGATCGGGTGCACGTTGATCGACCTGTCCTCGTAGCGGATCTTGTCCGGCCTGAACAGGCGGATGATCCACACCGGGTACATCCCCCCGCGCTTCACCCACCGCCCCATGAACATGTTCTTGTACCGCACGCGGTACGCCACGTGCGGGCGTCCCGGGTCGTTCGTCACCGTCGTCAGCTCGTCGGCCAGCTCGGGCGACACCCGCTCGTCGGCGTCGCACAGGTACAGCCAGCCGTGCCTCAGCCGGATGTTGTCCAGGATCCAGTTGAACTGCTCGCTCTCGTTGCGGAAGGTCTTCTGGATCAGCCGCACGCCGGGCATCGCCCGCACGATCTCCAGCGTGCGGTCCGTCGAGAACGAGTCCAGCACGATCACGTCGTCGCTGAACGCCAGCGCCCGCAGGCAGTCGCCGATGTTCACTTCCTCGTTCTTCGTCCGCACCAGCACGCTCACCGGCCGGCGCCCCGGCGCGTGCGACGCCGGGTCGTACGCCGGCGCCTCCAGCTCCATCCACGGGTCTTCCCGCGTCCCGGCGTGCTGCACGCGCGTCCCGCTCATGCCCGCACCGCCCCGGCCGGCTCCGCCAGCTCCGCCAGGCCCCGGCGCAGGTCCATCCGCGGCTCGTACCCCAGCAGCGCCCGGGCGCGGCCGATGTCGGCCACCGCGTCGCGCACGTCTCCCGCGCGCTCGGGCCCGAACTGCGGATCCGCCCGAACCCCCAGCGCCTCGCCCAGGGCCGCCAGCACCGCCAGCAGGTCCTCGCGCCGCCCCGTCCCGATGTTCACCACCTCGCCCGCCAGCCGCCGCTCGCTCGTCGCCGCCAGCAGGTTCGCGCTCACCACGTCCGACACGTGCACCCAGTCCCGCGTCTGCCGACCGTCGCCGTACACCACCGGCCTCCGGCCAGACTTCAGCGCCGAGGCGAACGCGCTGACCGCCGCGGCGTACGGCCCGTCCGGCCGCTGGCGCGGCCCGTAGACGTTCATGTACCGCAGGCTCACCGTGCTCAGCCCGTGCTGCCGCGCGAACACCGCCATCAGCATCTCGCCCGCCACCTTGCTCATGCCGTACGGCGAGACCGGCGCCGGCGCCGCGTCTTCGCGGCAGGGCAGCGACGGCCGATCCCCGTACGCCGCACCGCTGGCGGCGAACACCACCCGCCCCACCCCCGCACGCACCGCGCCGCTCAGCACGTGCTCGGTGCCCATGACGTTCTGCCGCAGGCACTCGGCCGGCTCGGCGACGCTCCGCGGCACCGAGACCATGGCCGCCTGGTGGAACACCACCGAGCACCCGCGCACCGCCGAGCCCACGGCCTGGCCGTCCAGGACCGACGCCTCGATGAACTCAGCACCCGCCGGCACGTTCGCCCGCACGCCCGTGCTCAGGTCGTCCAGCACGCGCACGGCCGCACCAAGACCCAGCAGGGCCTCGGCCAGGTGGGAGCCGATGAAGCCCGCCCCGCCGGTGACCAGCACCGTCGCCCCACGCAGGCGGTCGAATTGTCCGGGTCTCGATTGCAT
>JAEUIX010000264.1 GCA_016794945.1 Phycisphaerae bacterium | reverse complement strand
AGATCCGCTCCCCCGATGTCGCGATGGGCGATGGGGGGGTCTTTCTTGTCCCGCACCGCTCTGAGATCAAGCAGCAGGTCCTTGCACGACTGGTACCGCTTCCGCGGGTCCTTGGCCATCATCATCTCGATGACCTCGGAGATCCCCGCCGACAGCTTCGGGTTCACGTGGTCCGGAGGCACCAGCGGGCTCTTGAGATGGTGGTGCATCACGGCTGACGGGTTCTTCCCGTCGAACGGAACGCTCCCGGTCACCATGTGATACAGCGTCGCCCCCAGCGAGTAGATGTCCGCGGGCGGGCCGATCTTCAACTCGCCGCGGATCTGCTCCGGCGAAATGTAGTAGGGCGTTCCGAACGCCTTGCCCTGCTCCGCCTCCGCCGCTTCCTTGTCCGTGATCGCCCGGGCCAGGCCCATGTCGGCCAGCTTCGCCACCCCCTCCTTGGTGATCATGATGTTCTTCGGCTTCACGTCCCGGTGGATCAGCCCGCGGTCGTGCGCGTGCAGCAGCGCCTCGGCGATCTGCATCGTGATGTCGATCGCGTCCCGTTCCTCGAACCGCTTGTGCTTGACGATGTCGTCGTACACCGTCCGCCCCTCCACGTACTCCATCACGAAGTAGTGGTAGTCGCCCGCCTTCCCGACGTCGTACGCCTGCACGATGTTCGGGTGGTTCAGTTGCGCCGCCGACCGACCCTCGGCGTAGAACCGCTCGATGAACTGGGCGCTCTGCGTGAACTTCCGCGGCAGCACCTTGATCGCCACCAGCCGGTCCAGGCTCAGCTGGCGAGCCTTGTAGACCGTCGCCATCGCCCCCGCGCCCAGCTTGCCCAGCAGCTTGTACCCCGGGATCTGCTGCCCGCTCCGCTCGGCGTCGGCGATCTGCTTCAGCCGCAGCAGCTGTCGCTTGGTGATGTACTCGTTGGCCACCAGCAGTTCCGACAGCGACCGCTGGTTCTCTTCCATCGCGCTGCGCGCCAGCTCGAGGCACTGCTGCACTTCTTCGCTGGTGGCAAGCCCCTGGTCCACCACGATCCGGCCGATGATCGTGTCGATGTTCGACGACGACCGCGTCCGCTCCTTGGCGTCCGCGCCGCCCGTGCCGCCCAGCCCCGGCACACTCCCCTCGGCCGATGCTGGGTCCATCGGCGAGGTTTCGGTCAGGTCTTGTTTGCGTGGGGGGGTCGTCATGACGCTCGCTTGTTCTGCTGATTCGGCTCGCCAAGTGGCTCCCGGCGGCCCGGTCGAAGCCCCGCCGACCATCCGTGGTCGCCGGCGGGGCCCGGCACACACCCTCCCTGTTCGTCCGGCCGCTCAGCGGCCCCACAACGATACCCCGCCCCGTTCCGCATGCTACCCGCCCGTACGCCCGCCCGCGCTCCGGTGTTCCCCTCCCCCGGCCGCCCCCGTGATTACTGGACACCGAACCGCTTCCATGGCATGATAACTCGGGCCGCCGCTCGGCGGCTCGTCCCCCGGCCGTTCTGGCCGGGAATGGCCCCGCTCAACGGCGCGGCCGAGTCACCGGAGCGTCACCATGGACAAGGTCGCCGCGCGCCGTCCCCGCCCCGCAGCGTTCACCCTCATCGAGCTGCTGGTCGTCATCGCCATCATCGCCCTGCTGATCGGCATTCTCTCCCCCGCGCTGGCCAAAGCCCGCCTGGCCGCACGCATCACCCAGTCGCTGGCCAACCTCAACACCAACGCCAAGATCATGGCCGCCTACTGGGGGGAGAATCGCAGCGATTTCGTCAACCCCTTCGACTACCGCGGGCCCAACGCCTACTGCGCCGGACTCAGCCTCACCTGGGTCTGGACCCCCAACACCATGTGCAACGTCGGCTGGGACTACGGGCCCCAGCACTCCAGTTCCTCGACCGAGAGCTACGGCTACCACTGGATCGCCCACACCCTCTTCCACGATCAGCAGACGCTCTCCCGCGTCGGCTCCATCATCTCTCCGGGCGACCGCGCCTTGTCACAGTGGTTCGTCAACAACACCGCCGCATTCGGCGAAATGACTTGGATCTTCCCCAGCAGCTACTGGTATCCCCCGGTCTTCTGGCAGCGCTACGAGCGGTTCACCGGCACCTCCCGGCCCGCCGGCTCCCTTGCCAACCGGTTCTACATCCGCCGGAACCTCTCCACCGACGTCACCTTCCCCGCCAACAAGGTTCTCATCTTCGAGAACAAGGACTACCTCGCCCCCCTCCAGCCCCAGTGGAACCAGCCGGCCGCCCGCACCCGCGTCGCCCTCATGGACGGTTCGGCCCGCGAACTGAGCATGGCCACCATCATCGCCGACACCGATCCCTCCGGTGCGGACGCCAGCAAACTCCGTCCGCCCGCCGGCACATGGAACCCCGGCTCCGGCGAGATGGACGGCTACCTCGAGTACGGCACCCCGCAGGGCTTCCGCTGGACCTACAACCT
The DNA here is from genome assembly GCA_016794945.1 of Phycisphaerae bacterium. Next base: position 2,497 of record JAEUIX010000264.1, on the reverse strand, counting down.
GCCCGCCTACTTCTGGGCGACCCGCGACGGCCTCCGCGGCCGCGACTTCATCGGTCTCAGCCGCTGATCCACCGCCGGGACCTTTCCCGGGTAATCACCCGTTCCGCCGGCATCGCACCGCGCATGGCCACCACACAGCGACCACTGATCCACCGCGACCCTCCCCGCGATGACCCCGACCCTCAAGCCGGGCCGGGCAAAGGCCCCGCTGGCCGAAAGGCTCCACCGTGGGCGCTGCTGGCCGTGCTGGCCCTCGTCGGCGGCGTCGCCGCGTACATGTACCTGGGGCCCTCGGCCCCGCGCAACGAAGCCGATCCCCAGGTCAATCGGCATGCCGACGAGATCGGCGAGGCCCTCCGCAAGAACGAGCCGCCCCCGGTCGTGCCGAGGCCCGAAGCCCCGCCGCCCGGCTACGACGCCCCCAAGAGCATCCGCGGCAAGAAGTAAAGGCCGCTCCATGACTGCCTGAAGCGGTCCGCCCGCCGCCTCAGAACCCGGGCTTGCCCTTGAGCGACCGCCCCTTGGCCTTGCGCTTGCGATCCGGGCGCGTCCCCGGCATGCCCGGCGCCTTGTCCTCTTGGCGCTTCGACGCGCCGCCGTCGATGTCGCTCCGCCGCACGCGCCCGCCCGCCGCCGCGGGAACCTTGCCCGAGCGCAGGGCCGATGCCTGGTCGCGGAGCTTCGCCGCCTTTTCGAACTCCATCGCCGCCGCGGCCTCGAGCATCTCCTCCTCCAGGATCCGCACCATCTCCGCCGTCTCGAACTCCGGCTCTTTCACGCGCACCGCTTCGCGGGCGGTCCGCCCGGCGCGCAGCTCGCGCTCCAGCCCGGTGCGGATCGCCTTCTCGATGGACCGGGGCGTGATGCCGTGCGCGGCGTTGTAGGCGATCTGCTTGGCGCGCCGGCGCTCGGTCTCGTCGATCGCCGCCCGCATCGCCGGCGTCATGGCGTCGGCGTACATCACCACGCGGGCGTCCACGTTCCGCGCCGCCCGCCCGATCGTCTGGATCAGGCTCGTCGGCGAGCGCAGGAACCCCTCCTTGTCCGCGTCGAGGATGCACACCAGCGCCACCTCCGGCAGGTCCAGCCCCTCGCGCAGCAGGTTCACGCCCACCAGCACGTCGAACGCCCCGCGACGCAGGTCCGCCAGGATCTCCAGCCGCTCCAGCGTCTCGATCTCGCTGTGCAGGTACCGGACGCGCAGCCCCTTCTCGTGGATGTAGTTCGTCAGGTCCTCGCACAGCCGCTTGGTCAGCGCCGTCACCAGCACCCGCTGCCCGCGCGCCGCCACCTCCGCGCACCGCTTCAGCAGGTCCGGCACCTGCCCGTCGGCCGGCCGCACCTCGATCACCGGGTCCAGCAGCCCCGTCGGCCGGATCACCTGCTCGGCCACCTCCCCGCCCGCCTTCTCCAGTTCGTACGGCCCCGGCGTCGCGCTCACGTACACCACCCGCGGCACGATCCGCTCGAACTCCTCGAACTTCAGCGGCCGGTTGTCCAGCGCGCTGGGCAAGCGGAAGCCGTGGTCCACCAGCACCTGCTTGCGCATCTGGTCGCCCCGGTACATCGCCCGGATCTGCGGCATCGTCACGTGGCTCTCGTCGATGATCATCAGCCAGTCGTGCTCCGGCCGGCGCTCCACCCGCAGCAGCCCGTCCGGCGAGTCGTCCGGCGAGAAGTCGAAGTAGTCCAGCAGCGTCCACGGCCGCTCACCCGGCGCCCGACCGTCCATGTGGCGCGAGTAGTTCTCGATCCCGTTGCAGAAGCCGACCTCCTCCAGCATCTCCAGGTCGTACCGCGTCCGCCCCGCCAGGCGCTGGGCCTCCAGCAGCTTGCCCTGCGAGCGCAGCGCGTCCAGCCGCTCGGCCAGCTCCGCCCGGATGCCGGCGAGGATCTCCTGCATCCGCGACTCCTCGGTCACGTAGTGCGCCGCCGGGAAGATGAACACCCGCTCTTCCTCGGCCAGCTCCTCCCCGCTCGTCGGGTTCACCAGCCGGATCGACGCCACCCCGTCGCCCGTCTCGCCCCCGAGTTCCACCCGCACCGCGTGCTGCTCGTACGCCGGGTAGATCTCCAGCACGTCCCCCCGCACGCGGAACTGCCCCCGTTTGAACTCCACGTCCGACCGCTTGTACTGCATCGCGTCCAGCGCCAGCAGCAGCTTCCGCCGGTCCACCCGCGCCGCCCGGTCGATCGTCAGCACCTTGCGACCGTACGTCTCCGGCGACCCCAGCCCGAAGATGCACGACACGCTCGCCACCACGATCGTGTCCCGGCGCGACAGGATGTTGCTCGTCGCCGCCAGCCGCAGCTTGTCCAGGTCGTCGTTGCGGCTGGCGTCCTTCTCGATGTAGATGTCCCGCTGCGGGATGTACGCCTCGGGCTGGTAGTAGTCGTAGTACGACACGAAGTAGCTCACCGCGTTCCGCGGGAACAGGTCCTTCATCTCCTCGAACAGCTGCGCCGCCAGCGTCTTGTTGTGGCTCAGGATCAGCGT
>JAEUIX010000243.1 GCA_016794945.1 Phycisphaerae bacterium | reverse complement strand
GTCCGAGGGCGAGGAAATGGGCGCCCAGATGGGCGTCGACATGCTCGAAGCCCACGGCTTCAGCGTCCGCTTCGCCGGCGGCGGCGTCGCCAACGACGAGATCATGGCCGAGGTCAACCAGTGCAAGCCCGACGTGCTGCTGATGTTCGCCTCGGCCCCGAGCGACCTGCCCAACATCCGCGCCCTCATCGACCAGATCCGCGAGATCGGCGCCGCCTCATCGGTGCAGATCGCCGTCGGCGGCGGCGTCTTCAACCGGGCCGACGGCCTGGCCGAGGAGATCGGCGCCGACCTCTGGGCCAACACCCCGTTGGAAATGGCCCAGACCCTGATCGAAGAGCCCTCCCGCCGCGCCGACGCCGCCCAGCGCACCGTCGGCAAGAACCGGCGGATCCGCAACGCGGCCTGACGCGTCCGGTCCCGCCGAACCGCCCAGATTCCCAGCGAAGGGAAGTCCTCCACCGAGTCCATCACGCACGGGCCCGCCCATCGAACGGGCGGGCCCGTTTTGTTTGGTGGTTGTCCTGGCCGGGCCGATCTTGGCCCGTCATGGCCACGCGAACCGGGCGAACGCAGGCAACCCGTCCGAACCGCTCCCGTATACTTGGTGCCATGACCAGGCGCGCCGAAAGAGCCTTGGTTCGCCGGGTGCTCGCGGGCGACCGCGACGCCGCCGAGACGCTCGTCAAGAGCTTCCAGGAGTCGCTCTACGCCTACATGCTCCGCATCTCCGGCCGGCCCGAGATCGCCGAGGACGTGGTGCAGGAGGCGTTCGTCCGCGCGCTGACCAACCTCTCGCGCTACGACGAGCGCTTCCGCTTCTCCACCTGGCTCTTCACCATCGCCAAGCGCCTGTACGTCAACGCCCAGCAGCGCCTCGCCCCCGCCTACGACAGCGACACCGTCGGCGCTGCGCCGTCGCGTTCGGCCGACGGAGTCTCCGCCTGGCACAGCGGTGAAACCTCCGCCTCCGCGCGCTCGGCCCTGCAGCACGCCATGGCCGCCCTCTCCGAGGACCAGCGCGAGGTCGTCGTGCTGTTCTACCAGCTCGACTGGTCCGTGGAGCAGATGTCCGAGTACCTCGACCTGCCCCCCGGCACCATCAAGAGCCACCTGCACCGCGCCCGCGCCCGCCTGCGCGACGCCTTCGAAACCTCCGAGGCGCTCATGGCCCCGGTCCGGGAGATCGTCGCGTGAGCGGCCTCCGGTTCCCCAACTGGGCCCGGCGCGACGCGGTTGACCGCCACCTCTCCGACCTGGCCCGCCCCGTCAGCGCGCCCGACGTCTCGGCCGCCGTGCTCCGGCGCGTCCACGCCCAGCAGCCGTTCCTCTCCAGGCGCGGTCGCGCCTGGCGACTCGGCGCTCTGGCCGGCATCGGCCTGGCGCTCGTCGGCGTCGCCGTCGGGGCCCTGGCGTTCGGACGCTGGTCCGCCCGGATCGTCCCCGGCCTGGCCGAGCCCACGCCGCTGGTCGACCTCGTCCGCAGCGCCGAACGCGACGCCGCGCTCCACATCCGCGCCATCGCGCTCTCCGGCCGCTCGCTGCTGGAGTCCGTGGTCTCGCCCGCGCGCCCGCCCAGCCAGCCCTCCTCCCTCGAACTGGCCGCCTACAGCGCCGCCTTCTCGCAGGCCCTGCGCGCCATGGTCCCCCTGCCCGATCTCGGCGAATCCACCCCGCCCCTGAGGCCCTGGACGCTCGCGTCGCCCCTCGCGCCGGCGCCCTCCGCACCCGTCGACTTCGCCGCACTGCCCTCGGTCCGGCTGCCGCTGATGGTCCCCGCCGCGGCCGTTTCCGCCGCCCGCGCGCCGCAGGACGACGAGCCCGCGCCCGACTTCGCCGACCAGATCGCCGGCACGCTCGCGGGTCAGGCCCCCGCGCCGCCCGCCCTGCCTCGCTGAACCCGTGAACCCCGCCAACGCCCATCCACCCATCGCCGAGCGATCCGGCTCGCCGTGCATGCTCCGCGCCGTCGCCGCGTGCCTGGCGCTGTTCTGCCTGCTCCGCCCCGCCCCGGCGCAGGACCGCGAGCTCATCGGCCGCCTGCCCGACTCCGCCGAGGTCGTCCTGGTCGTGCACAACGCCGCGGGGATCCTCGCCGAGGCCGACGCTTCCCCCTTCGCGCCGGTCCTGCGCGCCGCCGGGCTGTTCAACCGCACGCTGACCGCCTGGAAGGGCCTGGCCGACCGCCTCGGCTGGACCCCGCGCGAAACCGCCGAACGCCTGCTCGGCGGCACCTGCGTGCTCGTGCTCACCGAGCCCAACGAGCAGGCCGGATGGTGCCTCCTGGCGACCATCTCCGCCGAGACCGAGCGCCGCCTCCGCGAGCGGCTGGAGATCGCCCCGGCCGACGTCGTCCAGGGCAGGCCGGTGCTCGCGCTGCGCAACGGCGAGTTCCTCCTGGCCGTGCAGCAGGACGAATCCCGCCAGCCCGGCCGCCGCAGGCTGCTGCTGCTGGGCCCCAGTCCCCGGCCCGGAGCATCGCTGTTCAACGACGTGCTGCCCGCGCTTTCTCAGGACTGCGCAGCGCCGCTCCGCGCCACCCCCGTCTTCCCACTCGTCCGCGACGCCGCCGATGCGCCCATCGCGCTCTACGGCAACCTCGCTCCCACCCGCGACAGACGCTGGGCCGAACACCTGGCGCTCTCCGTCGCGTGGCGTCCCGGCGCGCTGACCTGCGACATCGCCGCCCGGCTGCCCGACGCTCCCGCGTTCGCCGCGCTGCCGCGCACCAGCCTCAGGGCCTTCGCCGCCGCTGCCCAGGATGCGCCGCTGGCGATCGCCGCGTGCACGCCCATCGAACCGCTGCGCCGGTCCGGCCTGTCCTGGAGCGCTTCGGCGGACGATCCCCCCGCCGAACCCGGCGCGTTCGAGCGATGGGCGCTGCTGCTCCACCCCGCGCCCGACGATGCCGCCGCCGGAGGGCCGACGCTTCACCGCGCTGCGCTGCTCGTCGAGTCGTCCGGCCCCGGCGGCTGCGACGCCCTCGCGCTCCGGCTCGGCCGCCTGCTCGAAGGGCCGCAGACCACCCTGGGCCTCGCGACCGAAGGCCTTCCGCCGGCGACGCTCCGACGAACCACGTTCGACGCCGGCGGCTCGGCCATGGCCCGGCGCATCTTCGGCCCCGTCGGCCACCTCGCCTGGTCCCGCTGCGCTGGCGCCGCCGGCGGTGGGGGGGCGACCGACGCCGGCACGCAACGCTGGAGCACCGTCGCGCTCGCACCCACTCAGGCCGCCGCCGATCGCTCCTGGCGCGATGCGTGCGACCTGGCCTCGGCCCTGCACGCCCCAGCGAACGACGCCGACCGCTGGGTCACCGTCGGCAGAATCGACCCACGCCTGTTCCTGGCAGTCGCGCCCGGCCCCTGGCCCGACGGCTCTCCGACCCGCACCATGCTCGAACGCCTCACGCTCCTGGCATGGGAGTTCCGTGCACAGGACGACGGCCTCATCCGAGGCTCCATTCGGCTCGACGTCGCACCGACGCCCCCGGCCCCGAACGCTCCATGACCCCGCCGCGGTGCTAACATTGGCCGAGCGCCGCGGCCGGTCCGCGTTGCTCGCCACAGCCCGATCCCGCTCTCCCACGCACGCCCCGCGCGTGCCGCCAGGCGGCCCCGGCGCGACGGCCTTGTGCCCCGCCCGACCCGCCAGCCATCGAGCACCGTCCGACCGCCCGTCCCGCCCCGGAGCCCGCGATGTCCACCACGTCTTCCAAGCCCGCCATCCGAAACGTGGCCATCATCGCCCACGTCGACCACGGCAAGACCTCCCTGGTCGACAAGCTCCTGCTCCAGAGCGGCCAGTTCCGCTCCGGCGAACTCGAAAAACTCGCCGGCGGCCAGCACGGCCTCATCATGGACAGCAACCCGCTCGAGCGCGAGCGCGGCATCACCATCTTCTCCAAGAACTGCGCCGTCTGGTACACCCCCCAGGGCCAGTCCAGCCCCACCCTCATCAACATCATCGACACCCCCGGCCACGCCGACTTCGGCGGCGAGGTCGAGCGGGTGCTCTCCATGGCCGACAGCGTGCTGCTGCTCGTCGACGCCGTCGACGGGCCCATGCCCCAGACCCGCTTCGTCACCCAGAAGGCCTTCGCCCAGGGCTTCACGCCCATCGTGGTCATCAACAAGATCGACCGGGACGGCGCCCGGCCGGGCTGGGTGCTGGACCAGACCTTCGAGCTGTTCGACCGGCTCGGCGCCACCGACGCCCAGCTCGACTTCCCGGTCATCTACGCGTCCGCGCTGAACGGCTATGCCGGCCTCGACCCGGGCGTGCGCTCGGGCGACATGACGCCGCTCTTCGAGGCCATCGTGAAGCACGTGCACCCGCCGAAGGTGAACCCCGAGGGACCCCTCCAGCTGCAGGTCTCGAGCCTCGACTACGACTCCTACGTGGGCATGCTCGGCATCGGCCGCATCAGCCGCGGCCGGGCCACGGCCGGCGGCAACGTGACGGTGGTCGGCGCCGACGGCAGGGCCCGGCCGGGCCGCATCGGCGAGCTCTACGGTTTCCTCGGCCTCGACCGCTACAAGGTGGCGGAGGCGAGCGCGGGCGACATCGTGGTCTTCAGCGGCATCGAGGAGCTCTACATCTCCGACACCGTCTGCGACCGGGAGTACCCGGAGGCGCTGCCGCCCCTCAAGGTGGACGAGCCCACCATCACGATGACCTTCCAGGTGAACAAGTCGCCCTTCGCCGGCAAGGAGGGCAAGTTCCTGACCAGCCGCCACATCAAGGAGCGGCTGGAGCGGGAGCTCAAGCACAACGTGGCGCTGCGCGTCGAGCCCACCGCCGACCCGGACAAGTTCCAGGTCTCCGGCCGCGGCGAGCTGCACCTGTCCATCCTCATCGAGAACATGCGCCGCGAGGGCTACGAGCTCGCGGTGTCCCGGCCCGAGGTCATCCTGCAGGACATCGACGGCGTGACCTGCGAGCCCTGGGAGCAGCTCACGGTGGACTTCGAGGAGCCCTACCAGGGCGCCGTGATGAGCCGGCTCGCCGAGCGCAAGGGCGAACTCCTGACCATGACCCCGGACGGCAGCGGCCGCGTGCGGCTCGAGTACCGGATCCCGGCGCGCGGCCTCATCGGCTTCCGCACCGAGTACCTCACCTGCACCGCTGGCACGGGCCTCATCTACCACGTGTTCGACAAGTACGACCGGCGCGTTGCCTCGGCCATCGGCCAGCGCACCAATGGCGTGCTCATCTCCAATGTGGCGGGCAAGGCCCTGGCCTACGCGCTGTTCAATCTGCAGGAGCGGGGCCGTCTCTTCATCGGGCACGGCGAGCAGGTGTACGAGGGCATGCTCTGCGGGATCCACAGCCGGGGCAACGACCTGGTCGTGAACCCGACCAAGGCCAAGCAGCTCACCAACATCCGGGCCGCCGGCACCGACGAGGACCTCCTGCTCACCCCGCCGATCCGCTTCTCGCTGGAGCAGGCGCTGGAGTTCATCGACGACGACGAGCTGGTGGAGGTCACCCCCACGAACATCCGGCTGCGGAAGAAGCTGCTGCTGGAGTCGGACCGGAAGCGGGAGTCCCGCCAGCGGGCGTGAACCGACCTTGTGGGGACGCCGACCGGCGCGCTACCTTATCGGTTGGTTTCGCGGCTGAAGCCTCTCCTACAATCCAAAAAATAACAACAGGTTACGGCAATGTCTGAATACCAGGCTCCAGTGCGGGAAATGCTCTTCGCCATCCGGGACCTTGCCGGCCTGGAGCGGCTGACCGCGCTGCCGGGCTACGGGGAAGCCACCGCCGACACCGTCGAGGCCATCCTCGAGGAGGCCGCCCAGCTCGCCGCCAACGTGATCAGCCCGACCAACGCCATCGGCGACCGGCAGGGCACGCGGGTGGAGAACGGCGGCGTCGTGGTGCCGGAGGCCTTCCGCGCCACCTACCGGGAGTACCTGGCCGGCGGCTGGCCCGCCGTGACAGGCCCCGAGGAGTTCGGCGGCCAGGGCCTGCCGTTCCTGCTCGGCGTCGCGCTCGAGGAGATGTGGTGCTCGGCGAACCTCGCCTGGTCCCTGTGCCCCATGCTCACCGAGGGCGCCGCCCGCGCCATCGAGGCCCACGCCAGCGAGGTGCTCCGCGCCACCTACCTGCCGCGCATGACCAGCGGCGAGTGGACCGGCACGATGAACCTGACGGAGCCCCAGGCGGGCACCGACCTCGCCGCGCTCCGCACCCAGGCCGTCGCCGGCGGGGACCACTACCGCATCACCGGCCAGAAGATCTTCATCACCTGGGGCGACCACGACATGACGGAAAATGTCGTGCACCTGGTGCTCGCGCGCCTGCCGGATGCGCCGCCTGGCGTACGCGGCATTTCGCTGTTCCTCGCCCCGAAGTTTTTGCTGAAGGCGGATGGCACACCCGGTGAGCGCAACACGGTGCGGCCGGTATCGGTCGAGCACAAGCTCGGCATACACGGCAGTCCGACCTGCGTGATGGCGTTCGAGAATGCGGTGGGTTATCTGGTCGGCGAGGCCAACAATGGCCTGGCGGCCATGTTCACCATGATGAACCACGCGCGTCTTGGTGTCGGACTCGAAGGCGTGGCGGTTGCCGAGCGGGCTTACCAGCAGGCGCGTGACTATGCGCGCGAGCGCGTGCAGGGCAAGGTCCCCGGGCAGCAGGGGCGGGCG
>JAEUIX010000176.1 GCA_016794945.1 Phycisphaerae bacterium | reverse complement strand
CGTTGGTCAGCGTCAGGCGCGGGGCGGTGAGCGTGATGGTGCGACGGTCGGCCTGGGTGGCGCGGAGCAGGAAGTCGACCTGGATGTCGTCGAGGAACTGATCGGCGACGCCCAGGGCCGGGGCCCGCTGGAGCAGGCTGTAGGCTAAGTCGTTGGTGCCGGCGAGGAAGCTGCCGAGGCCGAGCGAATCGTTGACGGTGCCGATGGGGGACCACTTGCGGGGCGGGATGACGCCCTGGGTGATCTGGGTGCCGTCGGGGCTGCCGGTGACGCCGGTGACGGGGGCCTGGCCGGTGACGTTTCGGGCCAGCGGGGGCGTGCCGCCGAAGTTGAAGAAGTCGCTGGGGAGGATGGTGGGATCGACGGCCTGCGCGGCGGTGATCTGGTTGTTGTTGGCGTTGAAGTAGATGTCGAGGTCGATGCCGATCTGCTCGAAGAAGTCCTGGTTGACGAGGATGAACCGCGCCTCGATGTTGATCTGCATCGAGCGGATGTCGCGGAGCTTGCTGAGCAGGCCGGCGATCTCGCGGTGGTTGGTGGGCGTGGTGGTGACGATGAGCGAACCGTTGAGAGCCTGGACGGCGCCGACGTCGCCGCCGTTGTCGCGCCAGCTGTCGGGGTCGACGGTGCGCGTCACCAGGGAGATGATCTCGTTGATGCGGTCCTGGCGGCTCTGGCGGGTGTCCTTGCGCTCGGCGGCCTTGCGGAAGGGGCTGGGGGGCGTGGAACCGCCCTTGCCGTTGGCGTTGGCCAGCGTCTGGGTGAGATCGACCACGGGCACGTCGGTGAAATCGGGGACTTCCAGCAGCAGGTCGGTGATGTTGTAGATGTGGGTCGCGGTGTGGCGGCGGATGTCCTCGGCGCTGGCGACCGTCACGATGCCGTCGTTGACGGTCCAGGCCGGGCGGTCGCCCTCGCGGCCGAGCTTGGCCAGCACGCGGTCGAGCACGACGCGGGCGGGGGTGTCCGCCAGGTTGAGCGATACGGTGGTGGTCGGCTCGATGCCGAGCGGGCGGAGGCTGGCCCACTCGACGTCGAAGTTCTGCCCGGTGGTCTTCTGGAGGTAGTCGAAGACGTCGGCCAGGGTGTTCTCGGCGAACTGCGCCGGCACGCGCTTGGCGTCCAGGGCCGCGCGGGCCTGGGCGTTGTCGGGCGTGTCGGTGAAGGCGCCGGCGTCGGCGCGGCTGAAGGTCTTGGTGGGCCAGTCGCTGGGGAAGTTCATGAACCGCGACGGCACGATGAGCGGGGCCTGCGAGTCGAGTTCGAGATTCTGGAAGCCGCGCTGCTTGGCGCGCTGGATCTCGTCGTAGCGGCGGTAGGTGATGACGTCCTGCAGGAGGTCGCGCAGGAACATGGCCGTGGCGTTGTTTGGATCGAGGAAGAGCACCTGCTCGACGACCTGCAGGGCCTCTTCGTACTTCTGCTCGCGCTGCAGGCTGCGGGCGCGATCGATGCCCTCGTAGATCTTTCGATCCTTCTCCTCGCGGAGCGAGCGCTGCGAGTCGCGGGCCTTGGCGGCCAGGTCGAGCTCGCGGCGCTTGGCCTCGTCCTGGGCCATGGCCTCGCCCGCGGCGTCGATGCGGGCCTTGAGGTCGTCGACCTTCTTGATCATCGCCTGGTACTCGCCCTCGCTGAACGCCTCGCGGGCGCGGTCGGCGGTGAGGCGGGCGCGGGCGTTGCGGTCGCGGGCGTCGGAGATGTTGCCGGCGGCCAGTGCGGCGCCGGCCTGCTGGAGCTCGTTGTTGAACTCGGCGTTGGCGCGCTCGCGGATGAGCGCGGTCTGGGCGCCGGCCTGCTCGACCAGGCCGCCACCCTGCTTCATGCGGACGCGGCACTCGGCCAGGCGGGCCTCGGCGTTCTTGACCTCATCGGCCGAGAGGTAGGGCTTGTGGATGGTCGAAGCGAGCTCGTACTTGCGGGCGGCTTCGACGTAGCGGCCTTCGTTGAACGCGGCGTCGGCCTCGGCCAGGACGCGCTGGGCCTCGGTGCGCAGCGCCAGCTGGATGAGCTGGTCCTGCGGCAGGGGCTGGTTGCCGGCGGCGCCGGGAGCCATCTCGCCCGGGGAGGGCTGGGGCTGGGCCTTGGGCTGCTCGGCCGCGGGCGCCGGCGCGGGCTGAGCCGGCTGGGCCGGCTGGGCCGGCTTCATGGGCTCGGCGGGGGCGTCGGCCTTGGGCGCGGGCGCCGGAGCGGGAGTCGGCGCGGGAGTCGGCGCGGGTTCGGGCTTCGCGGCCGGCTCGGGCTTGGGCGCGGGCGCGGCGGGCTCGACCGGGCGCATGGTGTTGTCGCCAGCGGGGGCGGGCGCGGGCTTGTCGGCGGGCTTGGGCTCGTTGCCGCGGCGGACCGTGCCGGGCTGCATCATGCCGACGGCGACGGCCTCGGCGTCGAAGAGGCGGCCTTGGGCCTGCTCGAGTTGCACGATGCGGACCTGGTAGGCGTCGGCGGTGCGGCGGTCGTCGGCGGAGAGTTCGACACCAGAGCGATAGAGCGCGGTCAGCGCCGCCTTGGCCTGCACGTACCGGGCGGCGTCGAAGTCGGCAACCGCCTGCTGGAGCAGCGCCGCGGCGCGGCCGGCGAACTCGGCGCGGCGCTCGGAGATCTGGGTGAGGATGGTCTCGGCGCGGGACTTCTCGGCGGCCTTGGCGTCGTTGCGAGCCGCGACCGCGGAGGCGTGGCGCTCGGCGGTGCGGAGGTCGCCCTCGGTGACGGCGAGCTCGGCCTTCTGGAGCGAGATCTCGACGACGTCGGTCTGCTTGATGCGGCGCTCGACGCGGTCGAGCAGTTCGACAGCCCTGTCGCGCTGCTGCGCCGAGAGGCCGGACTCAGGCCGGACGGCGCGCATGAGCAGCGCGCGGGCCTCGACGAGCCGCCCCGACTCGGAGAGGGTCGAGGCGCGATCGAGGGACGAGTCGGCGGGCAACGGCGTGTCGGACCCGGCGATGCGGGCCAGCGCCGCCGGGGCCACGGCATGAGCGCCGGTGAGGGCGGCGGCGGTGAGCGCGCCGAGCACCAGCGGACGGGCCACGAGCGGACGGGACAGACGATCGGCATTCACGGGCATGCAATATCTCCGGGCTCCGCCGGCCCGAGTCGCTCCGGCGGAAGGGCCCCGACGATACCGCGGGTCGTTGGCAAACGCAAACCGCCCCCGGGGCAAGATGTCCACAAGTTGCCGACAGGGCTGGACTTGGAGCGCGGCACTGGCGAACGATCGCCGCGATTGTTCGTAGAATGTTCGTATCAGCTCAGCTCAACCAGCGGCACTGCAGCACGGCGCCCTGATCGGCGGACAGGGCCTTTTCACCGGCCTTGCCGGTCGACGCGGCGAAATCCTCGGGGGAGAGGCGATCGGCGATCAGCACATCCAGGTCGCCCGCGTCGGATTCGGCGGGGGGTTTGGCCGCGGCGCGGGGCCGGCGTCCGCCGGGAGGGGCGGGCAGGGCTTCGACGGCGTCGGCGGCGAGCTCACACGCGGCGTTGAGGCACTCGGCGGCGAGGAAGACCTCGGCGTAAAGGGGCGGGCTGTCCGGCGGGAACCGGCGGACGAGGCACCGCCAGCCGGTCATGCCCAGATCGTTGCCGGCTTCGTCGACGTTGCGGTCGCCGTCGACGTTGAGCGAGAGGCCCCATTCATCGCGGAGATGCTCGACGATCTCATCGGAAGTGAGCAGGTCGGGGCGGTCATCGGGTGCGTCGAGCACGCCGCGGTGCTCGTGGACGGCCGCGTCGGCCCCGGAGAGCGACTCGACTTCCTGGAGGTCGAAGGCCGCCAGGAGTTTCTCGATGCGTTCCTTGAGGGAGGTCTCAGCGCGGACGGTGACGATCTTGTGCTCGTCGACGAAGATGTAGTAGAAGGGCTCGTCGCTCATGGCCCCGAAGCCGACCAGGCCGTCTTCGTAGAACCAGGCGCGGAACCGGCGGAGGGCGTCGAGCAGGCGTTCCTGGCCGATGGGTTCGTCGGCGATGTAGGGGTCGATCTCGCGGTAGGCGTCGGAGCCGAGCACGTCGAGGATCGGGTAGATGCGTCCGGGGAGCAGGGCCATGAACGACCGCACGAGAGATTCGACGCGGGAGGCTTTGACCACGATGTCCCAGACGTAGCGGTCGGGCCACTCCTCCCACTGGCTGGTCTGCTCGTCGGGGTCTTCGGCGCCGCCGTCGGCCGATTCGAAGGCGACGGTGTAGCCCTCGCGCGGCTGCAGGGGCTCGATGGGGTAGACGCCCAGCGGGAAGTCGAAGCCGTCGACCACCTTGCGCTCGATCGAGGTGTCCACGCGGCACCGGGGCATCGCGCAGAGCGTAGCGGTCTCTACGATGGCCCATGACGATCTCGAACCTGGTGCTGGTGTCGGTGGGCAACACGAGGACTCGGGTGGCGCGCTGCCGCCCGTGGGAGGGGGCCCACGGGGCGATGGACCCCAGCCGCGTGCTGGACAACGCCGACCCGTCGGCGGTGATCGCGGCGGTGGAGGAAGCGGCGTCGGTCACGCCGGCGGATCGGACGCGTCTGCTGCTTGCGGCGGTGAACGCGCCGTTGGCGGACCGGCTGATCAACGACCTGGCCGGGCGTGCGCCGCAGGTGACGCGCCTGGTGTCGGCGGGTGGCAGCGGGCTGGTGGTGCCGATTCAGCACGAGCTGCCGGCGCCCGTGACGGTGGGGGTGGACCGGCTGCTGGCGGCGCTGGGGGCGGCGGCGCGGTCGGGCGAGGCGTGCGTCGTGATCGACGCCGGAACGGCGGTGACGGTGGACTTCGTGGACGGGTTCGGCGTGTACCGGGGCGGGGTGATCGCGCCCGGGCTGGCGATGCAACTGCGGGCGCTGCACGAGCGGACGGCGGCGCTGCCGGAGGTGCAGCCGCCGCGGACCGGGGGCGAGGCGTTGCCGACCGGGGCCCTTGGGCGGACGACGCGGGACGCGATGCTGCTGGGGTGCTGCCGGTCGGTGCAGGGCCTGGTGCGCCTGATGATCGACAAGGTGGCGGAGGAGCACGGGTCGTACCCGCGGGTGCTGGCGACCGGGGGCGATGCGCCGCTGCTGTTCGAGCACGACGAACTGGTGGAGCACATCGTCCCGGACCTGGTGCCGATGGGCATGATGGCCGCGTGGCGCACGGTGCACGCCGGGGAAGGCGACGAGGACGCGTGAACCTGCGCGCGTGGCTGGCAACGGCGCGGCCGTCGGGGGCGGGGGCGATCGCGTGCATCGAGCTGGAGGCCCCGGACGGCGGAGCGCTGGAGCGGGTGCTCGTGGGGCTGGGGTGCGGGGGCGTGCGGCCCGGGGGCGTGGCGGTGCGGACGATCGCGGGGGTGGATCGAGGGGTGGTGGCTCGGTGGGATGCGTGCGGGGCGAGCCTGATGCCCCACGGCGGGCCCGAGATCGTTCGGCGCTTGCTGGGGGCGCTTCGGTCGGCGGGGGCGGAGATCGGCCGCGCGATTGCGCACGAGCCGCGGACCGAGTCGGCGATGGACGACGCGCTGGCGGCGGCTCTTGGCCGGGCGGCCAGCGCGCGGGCGGTCGATGTGCTGCTCGTGCAGCCGGCGCGATGGGCGGCGTGGCGTGCGGCGGGGGGCGCCGGGGACGACCGGCGCGTGCTGGCGTTGTCGGCGATGTTGAACCGGTTGGTGGATCCGCCGCTGGTGGTGGTGCTCGGACCTTCCAACGTGGGCAAGAGCACGCTGTTGAACGCGCTGGCGGGGCGGACGGTGGCGGTGACGGCCGATGCGCCCGGGACGACGCGCGACCACGTGGGCGTGACCCTGGAACTGGACGGGCTGACCGTGCGCTGGGCCGATACGCCCGGGTTCGGGCACGCGGGCGACGCGGCGCTGGAGGCGGCGCGGGCCGCGGTGTGGCCGCTGGCGGCGCGGGCGGCGCTGGTGGTGCTGGCGGGCGATGCGGTCGCCGAGCCTCCCGCGGCGGCAGAGGTCGAGGGAGTGCCTGCCGTCCGCGTTGCTCTGCGTGACGACCTGGGCGGGGCGGCGTGGCCGGCGGACGTGCGGGTGAGCGTGCGTGCCGGGCGGGGCGTGGAGGACCTGGCGCGGGCGGTTCGCACCGCGCTGGTGCCGGACGCGGCGCTCTCGGACCAGGCGCCGTGGCGGTTCTGGGAAGCCGGTGGGGGGGGTGGGGCGGGCTAAACTTGCCT
>JAEUIX010000169.1 GCA_016794945.1 Phycisphaerae bacterium | reverse complement strand
CCGCCGGCGGCCCAGCCCCGTGCGGCATCGACATCGTGCTGCTGGACAACATGGACCCGGCGGACCTGCGCCGGGCGGTGGAGATGCGCGACCAGTCCGCGGCGCGCACCGAGCTCGAAGCCTCCGGCGGCGTGACTATGGAGACGATCGGCGCGATCGCGGGAACCGAAGTGGACCGGATCTCCACCGGGTCGCTGACCCATGGCGCAACGTGGCTCGACGTGGCGCTGGACATGGACCCGCCCGCGCGCGCGGGCTGAAGGCCAGAGGCCGGTCAGTTCACGCGGTTCTCGGTGGCCCCGGATTCCTTGAACACCTTGACGATCCGCACGACCTCTTCCGCGACGGCGTTCTGCGCCTGGTCGGTCGAGGCGCCGATGTGGTGCGTGCCGATGACGCCGGGCAGGTCGGCCAGGGCGCTCTTCCACTTTTCCTGGCCTCCGGCCGGCTCACCCGCGAACACGTCGGCGCCGACGCGGAGCCCCTTGGTCCGGATCGCCTCGATCATCGCGGGTTCGTCAACCACGCTGCCGCGCGAGGTGTTGATGAAGACCGCGCCCTTTTTCATGGCCCCGAAGAACTCCGCATCGCACATGCGGTCGCTCTCCTTGTTGGCCGCGACGTGCACCGTCACCGCGTCGCACTTGGGCAGCATCGCCAGCAGGTCGGCCCGCGTGCGGCCGGCGTTCTGCACGCCCAGGTCCAGGGCCCGCTCGGGCGTCATATTCAGCGAGTGGGCGAAGCACTGGATCCCGAAGGCCCGCGCCCGGCGGATGACTTCGCGCCCGATCGAGCCCAGCCCGATCACCCCGAGCGTGCTGCCCTTGACTCCCCGGGCCTTGCCGTACTCCTTCTTGTTCCAGACGCCCGCCTTGAGGTCCATGGTCTGCTCAACGATGCGGCGGTCGAGCGCCAGCAGCAGGCCGAGCGTCAGTTCCGCCACCGCCGCGGCGTTCATGCCCGGGCAGTTGCACACGGCGATGCCCTTGGCCTTGGCCCCCGCGCAGTCGATGGTGTCGTACCCGGCCCCAGCCCGGACGACCACCTTCAGCGCCGGCGCGCGGCCCATGGCGTCGGCAGAGACTTTGGTCCCCCGCACGACCAGCACCTGCGGGTTCGTGTCGGCCAGCGCGCCCGGTAGTTTCTCGGCGCCCACGTCGGGCATGCTGACCACCTCGCAGCCCAGGGCTTTGAGCCCGTCCAGGCCGATCTTCTCGAACTTGTCCGCGACCAGGATCTTCATGGCGTGTCCTTCCGAAGGGGACCCGCAGCATAGCGGTGGCTTGGGGCGAACCGGCGTTGCCCCGTGCCGATGGCGCCCGCCAATTCCTACACTCGCGGCTATGACCCAGCTCCCCAACGCAGCGCCCCCGCCCGCCACCCCCACGCCCCCCTCGGGCCCAGCCGTTGCAGGTGGCCCCAAGCCGACCGTCGCGTTCGATGAGTTCGCCAAACTCGACCTGCGGGTCGCCCGCGTGGTCCAGGCGGAGAACCACCCCAAGGCCGACCGACTGCTCAAGCTCCAGCTTGACGACGGCAGCGGCGTGCCTCGTCAGATCTGCGCAGGGATCAAGGACCACTACAAGCCCGAGGACCTTGTGGGCCGATTGATCATCATCGTCGCCAACCTCGCGCCCCGCATGATCCGCGGCGAGGAGTCCAGGGGCATGCTCCTGGCCGCCAGTGACGTGCCAAAGGACGCCGCGGCGGCCGATCCATCCGTTCAGCGGAAGGTCATCATCCTCCGGCCGGATGCGGAGATCGCTCCGGGCGCGATCGTTTCCTGATCCATCAGCGTCTCCTGGAGGCGGGCATGCCCCGCCCACACTCATGCCGGACACGGACCGCCGCAGCGACGAGGACCTCTTCCTGGCCTATCGGGCCGGGGAATCGCCTGCGCTGGAGGTCCTTATCAGACGGTACCACGACGACCTCATCCGCTTCTTGTATCGCCTGACGGGGGAACGGGCGGCCGCCGAGGACGTATTCCAGGAGACGTTTCTCCAGGTTCACGTCTCCGCCGGCACCTTCGATGCGTCCCGGCGGTTCAAGCCCTGGCTTTTTACGATCGCCGCGAACAAGGCCCGGGACCTCATCCGTAGAAACACCCGTCGCCGGGCCATGGATCTGGACTCCCCGATCGGCGGGGGGCGGTCGGGCGATTCCGATGACGGCAGGACGTTCGTCGATCTGATGGAGATCGACGCGATCCAGCCGGGCGAGCAGGTCGGCACCGCGGAGCGTGATCGCATGGTGCAGCAGGCTGTCGGTGAACTGCCGCCTTCGCTCCGGGAAGTGCTGCTGCTGGCGTACTTCCAGAAGATGTCGTACAGCCAGGTCGCCGACGTGCTGCAGATCCCGCTGGGCACGGTCAAGAGCCGCTTGCACGCCGCCGTCGCGGCGTTCGCCCGCAAGTGGCAGATCGTCAACAAGGGTTCCAGAACCGAGTGACCGCGCCGGCACGACCCGGCGACCGATCGATGGATGAACGAACCGTGATGAACGACGAGTCGATCGACAGCACGCAGCTCTGCCAGGCCGATCAGGCCGCGCTCGATGCGCTGGTGGATGCGGGGTTCGACCCGGCCCGCGTGCCCGAAGAGCATCGGCCTCGGGCCGAGCGGATCGCGGGCGAACTGGGCGTGCTTCAGGCCGATGGACGTTGCCTGTGCCCGGGAGCGGAACGTCGCTGCGTCGGGGCGGTGCGGCTGGCGGCCGTCGCTCACGAAGTGTGCGAGCTGGTCCCGTCAGACGATGATGCGCTCGAGGCTCTTGTGCAGAACCGCTTTGATCCGCGACGCGTCCCTTCGGGCGTGCGTCAGCGGGCCGCACGCCAGGCGGAGGTATTGGCACTGTTGACCGGCGGCTCCGATGACTTGGCCGCCGCCGAGTCGGCAGGGCGTGAAGCCCTGGTCGCCCGGACACTGGCCCGGGTTCAGTCCGAGGCCGACGCTCAGGCCGAATCGCTGCGGTTCGCCAACCGCCCGGTGCCCGTGGCCCGCCGGTGGCGCTTGCCCGACCTGGTCTCCGTCGCGGCGATGCTGCTCATCGGAGTGTCGATCATCTGGCCGGTCATGTCGGCTTCCCGCGAGCGGTCGCGGCTGGCGGTCAACGAGGCAAACCTCAGGAACATCGGGCTGGGCATGGGGCTGTATTCCGGCAGCAGCGGCGGCGCGCTGCCCATGGCAACGGCCTCGCTCGCGGGCACGCCCTGGTGGTTCGTCGGCGAAGCCGAGAAGTCCAATTCCGCGAATCTGTACACCCTCGTCCGCGACGGGTACGCCTGCCGCAGCAACTTTGCCGCCCCGGGCAACCGCGCTTCGGTTGAGTGCACGCTGGACCCTGCTCGGGCGGACTGGGGCTGCATCGAAGAGGTGCCGTACTCCTACCAGAACCAGTTCGCCCGCAAGCGGCCGGTCTGGCGGCAGAGCGGAGAGCAGATCGTGCTGGCCGACCGCTCACCGGTGATCCTGAGGGCCGTCAAGGGGCTGTGGGTCGATCCGCTGGAGAACTCGCCCAATGCCGCCGGCAGGGGCCAGCACGCCCTGCGGCTCGACGGCGCCGTCGTCTGGATGACCAGCCCCTTGCTCGCGTCGGGCGACAACATCTGGCTCCCCCGGTCGATTGAGGAAGCCCTGCGCAGGGCCGCGAACGCCCGCCGGGCCGAGCCGTTGCGGGGGGTCGAGCAGCCCGAGTGCGAGACGGACGTCTTTCTGGTTCCTTGACGCCCCTTCCAAGGACATGGGACGACCGAACACGATCCGCACGGCCTTGAGCCCCGGACGGATCGGGCCTATCGTTGCGGCCCGTCGCCGGACCCGTGATCGGGTCAGGCCACCGATCGAAGGACCGACCATGTCGACCAACAAGCCGCACAAGGGCATGCTCAAGCGCTTCCGGATCACCAAGACCGGTCAGGTCAAGCACAAGAGCGCCAACAGCAAGCACCTCAAGAGCAGCAAGCGGCCCAACCGCCTGCGCCGACTGCGCAAGGACCGCTACCTCCTCTCCACAGAAACCAAGGCCATGGAGCGGCTCCTGTTCCGCCGCCTGCGCGGCAAGGACCAGCCCCGCACGGCGCTCAAGCGCAGCCCAACGCCCGCCCAGCGCAAGGCCGCCAAGGCCGCCGTCAAGCCCGTCAAGCCCGCTACGGCCTGATCGACCGATCATTCGCCGGCCCTCGCGCGGTGCGAAGGGCCGCACGCACCTTCCGTCGGGACCAGCCAAAGCAGGGCTTCGCGCCCTCCCCGCCGGGAACCCTGGAGTTTCGCCATGCCACGAGTCCGCAAGGGCGCCGCACGGGCCCAGAAGCGCAAACGCATCATGGAGGCCGCGCGCGGCTTTCAGAACTCCCGCCGCAAGTCCTTCTGGCGTGCCCGCCTGGCGCTGGTCAAGGGCGGCGTCTACGCCTATCGCGATCGCCGCCAGAAGAAGCGCGACATGCGTGCGCTCTGGATCACCCGCCTGACCGCCGCGTGCAAGATGCGCGGCACCCGCTACAGCATCTTCCTCAATGGAGTGAAGAACGCGGGCATCCTGCTCAACCGCAAGATGCTGTCGCAGCTCGCCATCGAGGATCCCAAGACGTTCGACGCGATCTGCGAGCAGGCCAAGAAGGCCGCCAAGGTCGCCGTCGCCGCCTGACCGGCATCGGCAACCGTTCCCCCCAAGCCCGGGCGACCGCCCGGGCTTTTTTTCGCGCCCGTCGCACCGCCGGGGTAGAGTCCACCGCATGGACTGGTGGGTCAACAACCTGCTCTCGACCGGCGGTCCTTCGCTGGTGCTGGCGTGGACGATGTGGGTCGTGCTCTCGATCACGCTGCACGAACTGGCGCACGGCTGGGCGGCGATCCGCTGCGGCGACCGAACGCCCATCGAGACCGGACACATGACCTGGAACCCGGTGGTGCACATGGGCCTGCCGAGCCTGGTGCTCTTCGCCCTGTGCGGCCTGGCCTATGGCACGATGCCCGTGGACCCGTCGCGGTTTCGACGGTGGTGGCACGACGCGGCCGTCTCGATCGCCGGTCCGCTGATGAACCTGGCGATCGCGGCCTTCGCGGTGGCGGTCGCCGGCCTTGCCGTGCGCTTCGGCGCACAGTCGGGCGGGCAGGGCGCCAAGGTGGCGATGCAACTGGTGCAGTTCATGTGGTGGGGGGCGGTGCTCAACCTGCTGCTGGCGATGTTCAACCTCGTCCCCGTGCCGCCGCTCGACGGCTGGCGCGTGCTCGGCACGTTCGTGCCGGGGTATCGGCGCGCGTTCGAGAGCGAGGGCGGCATGCTGCTCGGGCTGGTGATGCTCGGCGTTCTGTTCTTCTACGGCGGCAGAACGCTGGTGCCCATCGTCGTGCCGGCGGTCGAGCACGCCATCATGTTCATCGGCGGGGCACCCGCTTCCGCGCCCTGAAGCGCCGGTCGGTCGGGCGGGAAGGGGTTACCGGCCGGCGGCCGCGAGTCCGCACAACTTGTAGAGAACGCGAGCGCCCACGTTGGCGTCCCACTCCGGAGCGCCGGGGTGCGGATCGGGGCAGACCTCCACGAGGTCGAAGCCGACGATCGTCTTGCGGGCGTCGCGCAGCGTCTGCAGCAGCAGCGCCGCCTGGTTGAAACTCAGTCCGCCGGGCACGGGCGTGCCGGTGTGCGGGCACAACGACGGGTCGAGCCCGTCGATATCGAAGGACACGTACACGTTGTCGGGCAGTTCGCTGGCCGCCTGGTGGCACAGGTCGGTGAACCGCCGGCCGTCCATCATGGCTTGAGCCCATTGGAAGTCCAGGTGCGTCCGGCAGCGGTCGCCGCAGGCGCGGGCGTACTCCGACTCGCCCTCGGAGTAGTCACGGATGCCGACCTGCACGATGCGCGATACCTCCGGGATGGTCTCGAGCACGTTGTACATGATCGAGGCGTGCGAATACCGGAATCCCTCGTAGGCCGGCCGCAGGTCCAGGTGCGCGTCGACGTGCAGGATGCCCAGCCCCTTCGCGCTGGCCCGGTCGCCCGGCCGCCAGCGGCTGGCCACGTACTCCGCGCAGGCGCGGATCGCCCCGAGCGGCGTCGAGTGGTCCCCTCCGAGCAGCCCGGGCACTTTGCCGTCGGCCAGCACGTGCCAGAAGTTCTCGTACGTATAGGCGTTGACCTGTTCGCCGGCCTGCTCGATCATCCGAAGCGCCTCGCCGTCGCCCGCGTCGGCCCCGCCCTTGGCGATCAGCGGCTCGGCCAGCGCACGAGCGCGCCGGGACAGTTCCCGGATCTCCAGCGGTTCGTCCAGCATGTGAATGCCGGCCTCGTACGTCCGCCCGAACTGCGCGTCGTACAGATCTACCTGCGCCGACGCCCGCAGCACCGCCCCGGGGCCTTCGCTGGCGCCGCCGCCGTACGACGTTGTCGCGTCGAACGGGGCCGGAACGATCACAACAGACGCCTCGTCCCGCACGTGCGGCAATCCGAAGATGCCCGAGCCAGGGAGGGCCGCGGCGTTGGGGTCGAATGTCGTCATACCGCCAGGATTGTAACGCTCCGACGACGTGCCGGAGCGCACGGCCCGCGCGAGCCGTATGCAGGGACGTATACCCTCCGACCGTGAAGTACGCAGTGATCATCCCCGACGGCGCCGCCGACCTGCCCCTGCCGGAACTCGGCGGCAAGACGCCGCTGCAGGCGGCCGCGACCCCCGCGATGGACGCCGTGGCCGCGATGGGCAGACTCGGCACCGCCCGCACAACGCCGACGGGCTTCCTCGCCGGCTCGGACGTGTGCACCATGAGCCTTGTCGGCTACGACCCGGCCCGCTATCACACGGGCCGCGCCCCGCTCGAGGCCGCGGCGATCAACGTCCCGGCCGGTCCGGCCGACTGGATCTTCCGCGTGAACCTGGTGACCGTCGGCGACTCCGCCGGGCCCGACGACGGCCTGATGCTCGACCACTCGGCCGGCGCCATCACCGATGCCGAAGCCTCGGCGCTCTTCTCGGCGCTGCTGGCGCACTGGAAGGACGCGGCGCCCGATCTGGCGGCAACGCTCACGCTGACCCACGGAGTGTCCTATCGAGGGATCATGGTCGACTCGTCGGGCCGCGCCTACGGATCCGTCGAGGCAACGCCCCCGCACGAGATTCCTCGCCAGCCTTGGGCCCGGAGCCTGCCACGCGCATCGGCCGGCGAGGGACGCATCGCGGCGGCGGCGCTGGGCCGGCTCATGGAACTCTCCCGTCCGATGCTCGAGTCGCACCCGGTGAACGTGGCGCGCCGGGCCAGGGGCTTGCGCGCGGCCAACATGGCCTGGATCTGGGGCCAGGGAACCCGTCCCGACATGCCGGCGTTCGACCAGCGCTTCGGCCTGCGCGGGGCGATGATCACGGCGGTGGACCTGCTGGCGGGCATCGCACGGCTGATCGGCTGGGACAGGCTGCCCGTGCCCGGGGTCACCAGCTACCACGATACGGATTACGCCGCGCAGGGGCGGTGGACCTGCGACGCTCTGGACCGGTACGACCTGGTCTGCTGCCATGTGGAGGCGCCCGACGAGGCGAGCCACCAGGGCGATTGGAAGACCAAGGTGGCGTCGCTCGAGGCCATCGACCGGCTCGTGGTTGCGCCGGTGCTGGAGCGCCTCCGTCGGTTCGGGGACCCCGAGTCCGAGCCGAACGCCGAGGGCTGGCGGCTGCTGGTCATGCCCGACCACTACACACTGGTCTCGACGAGGAAGCACGACGCGACGCCGACTCCCTTCTGTATGGCCGGGGCCTATGTGCGCGGGCACCGCACCGGGCCGTTCTGCGAGGCCGAGGCCGATTCCAGCGATCTGCACGTCGAGCACGGGCATGAACTGATGGAGTTCTTCCTGTTCGGCGGGCGGCCCGGGGTCCGGCCGGCGGCGCGATCCGGACTGGGTCGCTAATCTGTGGATTGTCTCCAGACGGAAGCCGACCCATGCCCGACCCATATGGCCTGATCCCCGAAAGCGAATCCAAGCCCGGCGGCACGGGACAGAACGTGCCCGTCGGCAAGCCGGTGTCGGCGACGGGCGCGGCCACCGCCGCGCCGGCCGCTGCCGGCGGTGCGCCCCCCCCGTCAGGAGCGGCGACGGCCACGCCCGCGGGCGGTTCCAAGCCGGGCCCCGTGCTCGAAGACGCCAAGGGCGAAGTCGCGCCGGAGTTCTGCACGCCGCGCATGCCGGGCGTGCAGGTGCTGCTCTACTTCGGGGCGTTCATGATGATCGCGGCGATGATCGCGGCCGGGGCCAACGGGTACGGCTTCTGGGGGACCATCGGCCGCATCGTGCTCACCGTCTGGCAGTCGATCGTGCACACGGGCACCGGCGTGGCGGCGGTGGCGCTGGCGGCGTGGCTCGTGCAGCAGCGGTTCGGGAACATCGAGTTCGCGATCGCGCGCATGTTCGTGGCCTTCACGACGTTCTCGTTCATCATGCAATTGCAGATTCCACCGCCGGTGGTCGGAGAGGTGCTCAAGGTCGTGCTGGCGGGCCTGGTGTACTGGACGGGCGTGCTGGTGCTGTTCGGCAAGAGCCCGAGAGAGACGAGCCTCGTCGCGATCGCTCACGCCGGCGCGTGGCTGTTCGTCGAGTTCGGCGTGCGGCTGGCGATGTGGCTTCCCACGGGGCCGTCCGGCGGCGGGGGCGGCGCCTGATCGTGCGGACGCCGCCCGACCAGGTCGAAACACGCCGCGACGCCGTGATCGGTGGGGCGATCGAGCTGTTCCGGACGACGTTCGCGGGTCGCCCCGCGGCCGTTGCCGTCGCTCCCGCCCGCGTGAACCTGATCGGCGACCATACCGACTACGAGGGCGGGCTGGCGCTGCCGATGACCATCGATCGATGGACGGCCGTGGCGGCCGGCCGATCGGTCGCGCCGGAGAGCCGGGCGGTGACCAGCCTGGAACGATGCGGACCCGCCGCCTGCGACCTGACGGCGTCCGACGCGCCCGAACGTGTCGAGCGCCTGGAGCCCCACTGGGCTCGATACGTCTTCGGTTCCGCACTGGAGCTCCGAGCGGCGGCGGGGGGCGATGCCCCCGCGCCGCGGGTTGATCTTGCCGTGAGCGGCGATGTGCCGGTCGGCTCGGGGGTGTCCAGTTCCGCCTCGCTCGAAGTCGCCGTTGCCGGAGCCGTGAACGCGCTGCTGGAATACGGAGTGTCCCGTGCGGACCTTCCGGGGGTTTGCCAGAGAGCCGAACACCGATTCGCCGGCGTCCCCTGCGGGCTCATGGACCAGTACACCGCCGTGCACGGCGAGTCCGGGGCGGCGCTGCTCATCGACTGCGCCCGGGCCGAGCACCGGCTGATCCCCATCCCGCGGGACGACGACGCCATCGGCCTGCTGGTCGACACCAAGGTGCCCCGCGCGCTCAACGCCGGCGACTACGCCGCCCGCCGGGCGCTGTGCCGAAGGGCCGCGGCGGCGCTCGGCGTGCAGACGCTGGGCGGCGCTTCCGAAGAGCGGCTTCTGGCCGTCCGGTCGAGGCTGAGCGAAGAGGAATTCCGCGCCGCCCGCCACGTGGTGCGGGAGAACGCCCGAGTGCGTCGAGTCGCCGACTTGCTTCTGACCGCCGCGGAGCGGCAGATCGAGGACTGGGAGCCGGTGCTGGAGGAGATCGGGGTGCTCATGGTTCAGTCGCACCGATCGCTGCGCGACGACATGGGCGTTTCGTGCCCGGAGCTCGAGTGCGTCGTGGACGCGGCGCTCGACGGGGACGGGGCGTACGGCGCCCGGTTGACCGGCGCCGGCTTCGGAGGCTGCGCCCTGGTTCTGTGCGACCCGTCGTGGGCCGAACGGGTCGCGCGGCGTGTCGAGCAGGAGTTCGAGCGGCGGTTCGACTACCGCTGCGGCGTCACGAGCTTCAGATCGGTCGACGGGCTCAGCACCACAGCCGACCATTGACCCGGCATGCGAAAGGCGACGATCATGCTGCCACCGTTCAAGCCGGCCTCCGACTTCGTGCCGCCGGGACTCGATGCCACGCGATGGGAGTCGCTCGAGCCCCTGTACCGGACCCTGCAGGAGCGGACACTGAAGTGCGCCGGGTGCCTCGAAACGCTGATCCTCGATCGCGGTGAGCTCGACGCGGCGGTCAGCGAGGCGTCGGCCACGCTGCACATCAACATGACCTGCCACACCGACGACCCGGCCGCCAACAAGGCGTACGTGGACTTCATCGAGCAGGTCGAGCCACGCCTCAAGCAGGCGGGCGATGCGTTGGACCGCAAGATCGCTCAGAGCCCGTTCGTTGGCGACCTGGACGCCGCTCGTTACGCGGTGTACCTGCGCAACCTCCGCCTGGGGATCGAGCTCTTCCGCCCCGAGAGCATCCCGCTGGAAACCGAGTTGGCCAAGCTCGACCAGGAGTACGCGCAGATCTGCGGCGCCATGACCGTGCAGTTCCAGGGGCGGGAGTGCACGCTGCCGCAGATGGCGCGGTTCCAGGAGGAGACCGACCGATCGGTGCGCGAGGCCGCGTGGCGCACCGTTGCCGACCGGCGCCTGCGCGACCGCGCCGCCATCGACGCCATCTACCAGCGCATGGTCGACCTGCGGCAGCGCGTCGCGGCCAACGCCGGCTTCGCCAACTACCGCGACTACGCCCATCGGGCCAAGCGCAGGTTCGACTACGCACCGGCCGATTGCGACGCGTTTGCCCGG
Organism: Phycisphaerae bacterium; assembly: GCA_016794945.1. Next base: position 965 of record JAEUIX010000169.1, on the reverse strand, counting down.
GGCGTCGAGCGGCACATCGTCCCGGCACTGCGGCGGCTTCACCGCCAGCGCGCGGCGGCCCTGGGCGTCGAGCGGCTCCGCCCCTGGGACCTGGCCGTCGACCCGCTCGGTCGGCCGCCGCTGCGGCCGTTCGGCACGCCGGCCGAGCTCGTTGAACGCACGTCCCGGCTGTTCCACCGCATGGATCCGCAGTTGGGCGGGCTGTTCGATTCGCTCCGGGGGGGCGGCTGCCTGGACTTGGAATCGCGCAAGGGCAAGGCTCCCGGCGGCTATCAATCCAACCGGGACCGCCAGCGCATGCCGTTCATCTTCATGAACGCCGCGGGCGTGCAGCGGGACGTCGAGACGATGGTCCACGAGGCCGGTCACGCGTTCCACTCGCTGCTGAGCCGCGCCGATCCGCTGCTGGCCTACCGGTCCGACCTTCCGCTGGAGTTCGCCGAGGTGGCGAGCATGAGCATGGAGCTGACGTCGTACCCGTACCTCGACGAGTTCTACGGTCCGGCAGACGCCGACCGGGCCCGGCGCGTGCACCTCGAGCAGCTGGCGTCGATGCTGCCCTGGATCGCGACGATCGACCAGTTCCAGCAGTGGATCTACACCCACCCGGGTCACGGCGGGGCTGAGCGCACCGCGGCGTGGCTCTCGGTGCTCGACCGCTTCGGCGGCGAGGTCGACTGGTCGGGCCTCGACGAGGTCAAGTCCGCGCTATGGCACCGGCAGCTGCACCTGTTCGGTGCCCCTTTCTACTACATCGAGTACGGCATCGCGCAGCTCGGGGCCCTTCAGGTCTGGGCGAACTTCGAACGCGACCGGTCCTCGGCCCTTGCGGCGTACAAGCGGGGCCTGACCCTGGGCGGTTCGCGCCCGTTGCCGGACCTTTTCAACGCCGCGGGGATCGACCTCGACCTGACGCCCGGCCGAATCGAGCGGTGCTGGAGCCAGGTCGAGCGGGCGCTGGCGGC
>JAEUIX010000161.1 GCA_016794945.1 Phycisphaerae bacterium | reverse complement strand
AGCTCCGCGACGGCGCGCTGGTCACGAAGATCGAGCCCGGCAACGGCAAGCCCGCCGGGGGGCCGCCCGGCGGCGCCTCGGCCCGGGGCGAGTGAGACGGGCCGGACAGGCGGCGGGCCACGGCGGCGGTCGTCGGCTCGGGGCGGGCAGCACACGGGGACAGGCATGGACAGCGGCGTTCGATCGATCACGGACATCTTCATCAAGCGGCCGGTGCTGGCCGTGGTGATCAACCTGATCATCCTGGCGGTCGGGTACAGGTGCATCTCGGGGCTGCCGATCCGCCAGTACCCGCGGATCGAGTCCACCTCGCTGGTGATCACGACGGTGTACGTCGGCGCCAGCGCCGAGACGGTCCGCGGGTTCCTCACCACGCCCATCGAGCGGGCGGTGTCCGCGATCGACGGCATCGACTACATCGAGAGCGCCAGCACGGCGGGCGTGAGCACGATCACGATCCGCCTGCGGCTGAACCACGATTCCAACGCCGCGCTGGCGGAGGTGTCGGCACGCCTGAACCAGGTGCGCAGCGAGCTCCCGGCCGAGGCGGAAAGCCCGGCGATCGAGATCCAGCGTGCCGACCGGCCGTTCGCGACGTTCTACCTGAGCTTCACCAGTTCCACGCTGGACCTGACGCGCCTGAACGAGTTCCTGGCGCGCCAGATCCAGCCGGAGCTGGCGACGATCCAGGGCGTGCAGCGCGTCGGGATCGAGGGCCAGCGCACCATGGCGATGCGCGTGTGGCTCGACGAGCAGCGGCTCACGGCCCTGGGCGTGACGCCCACCGAGGTCTACAACGCGCTGCGGGCCAACAACTTCCTGGCCAGCGTCGGCCGCACCAAGAACGCCGAGGTGCAGATCGACCTGCTCACCGACACCGACCTGCGCACCCGCGAGGAGTTCGAGCGGCTCATCGTGCGCGAGCAGGCGGGGTCCATCGTGCGGCTCGGCGACGTCGCGCGCATCGAGCTGGGCAGCGAGGAGCCGATGGGCGAGGCCGGCTTCAACGCCGACCCGGCGATCTACCTCTCCGTCTGGCCCTTGCCCCGGGCGAACGAGCTCGAGGTGGCCGGCCGCCTGCGCTCCGCCATGGAGTCGCTCCGGCCCATCCTCCCGCCCGGCGTCGACATGCGCCTGGCCTACGACGGCACCTACTACATGAGCAACGCGCTCAAGGAGATCGGCAAGACGCTCGCCGAAACCGTCGGCATCGTCGCCATCGTCGTCTTCCTGTTCATGGGCTCGATCCGCACGGTCCTGGTGCCCCTGGTCGCCATCCCGATCTCCATCGCCGGCGCCTGCATCTTCATGACCGTCATGGGCTTCAGCCTCAACCTGCTGACCATCCTGGCCATCGTGCTGAGCGTCGGCCTCGTCGTGGACGACGCCATCGTCATGGTCGAGAACGTCGAGCGGCACGTGCGCGAGGGCAAGGGCCGGGTCGAGGCCGCCCTGCTGGGCGCCCGCGAGCTCTTCGCGCCCGTGGTCTCGATGACCATCACCCTCGCGGCGGTCTACGCCCCCATCGGCTTCCAGGGCGGACTCACCGGCGTGCTCTTCCGCGAGTTCGCCTTCGCGCTGGCCGCCGCCGTCGTCGTGTCCGGTATCGTCGCCGTCACCCTCTCGCCCATCATGAGCTCCGCCCTCGTCGCCGAGCACGGCCGCGAGAGCCGCTTCACCCGGCTCGTCAACCGAGGGTTCGACCGGCTCCGGCGGATCTACGTCGCCACGCTCGATGTCACGCTCAGCCTCCGCTGGACGATGGCCGCGGCGGCCGTGATCATCGCGCTGGGCGCTGCGCCGCTGTACATGTACTCCGGAAAGGAGCTCGCGCCCACCGAGGACGAGGGCGGCATCTTCTTCGCGCTGTCGGCCGCGCCGGAGTCCACGCTCGACGCTTCGCGGGCCGCGGCCCAGGCGGTCAGCACGTCGCTCATGGGCATGCCCGAGGCGGGGTTCTGCTGGCGGGTGCTCATGTCGCCGTCGACGGGCTTCGGCGGCATGCAGACCGTCCCGTGGCACGAGCGTCAGCGCACCACGGCGCAGATGCTCGGCGAGGCCTTCGGCCGAGTCTCGGGCATCGCGGGCGTCCGGGCGTTCCCCATCCTGCCGCCGCCGCTGCCGGGCGCTGGGCAGTTCGATGTCGAGCTGATCATCACCAGCCCCGACCCCCCGGAGCGCATGGCCGAGGTGGCCGGCCAGCTCGTCGGCATGGCTTTCGGCAGCGGCAAGTTCCTGTTCGCCGACACCGATCTCAAGATCGACCTGCCCCAGGCCCGCATCGTCATCGACCGGGAGAAGGTCGCGGACATGGGACTGGACCTGGCCTCGGTCGGGCGCGACCTGGCGGTGATGCTCTCGGGCGGCTACGTCAACCGCTTCAACTACGACGGCAGGTCGTACAAGGTCATCCCCCAGGTGACCGACGCCGGACGCTCCACGCCGGAGCAGCTGATGCAGCTGAAGGTCCGCGCCAGGGACGGCGGACTGGTCACCGTCTCCTCCTTCGTGCGGATCGAGACCGTCGCGGCCCCGCGATCACTCAACAGATTCCAGCAGCGCAACAGCGTCAAGATCTACGGCGGCGCGGCGCCGGGCGTCACCAAGGGCGAGGCCCTGACGGCGCTCGAGACCGCCGCGCGCCAGATCCTGCCCCCCGGATACGCCATCGACTACGCCGGCGAGAGCCGCCAGCTCCGGCAGGAGGGGGCTTCGCTCGCGGCGACGCTCGGCTTCGCACTCGGACTGATCTACCTGGTGCTGGCCGCGCAGTTCTCCAGCTTCCGGGACCCGCTCATCATCCTGCTGGGTTCGGTGCCGCTGGCGATCTCCGGCGCGCTGGTCTTTACGTTCCTGGGCTGGACCACGATCAACATCTACTCGCAGGTGGGGCTGATCACGCTGGTCGGTCTCGTCGCCAAGAACGGCATCCTCATCGTCGAGTTCGCCAACCACCTGCGCTCCGAGGGCCGCAGCAAGGTCGACGCCATCCGCGAGGCCGCGGCGACCCGCCTGCGGCCCATCCTGATGACCAGCGTCGCGACCGCCGTCGGCCACTTCCCGCTGGTGCTGGTCACCGGCGCGGGGGCGATGAGCCGCAACAGCATCGGCATCGTCCTGGTGTCGGGCATGATCATCTCGACGGTGTTCACCCTGCTGGTGGTGCCCTCGATCTACCTGCTGCTGGCCGGCGAGCACGCCGCCGGCACCCGCCCGCACGGGGCGCCGGGCGGGGCGACGGACAGCGCCAAGCCGCTGGCGGCCGGCGCCCTGGCCGCGGCGTGAGCCGCGAGCCGCGGTGGCACGCCCGGCCTTCGCGCGTGTAGGCTGAGGAGATGGACATGCTCCCGACCGGTGAACTGGCGATACGACTGGGGGCGGCGGCGCTGGCCGGAGCCCTGGTAGGGATCGACCGCGAGCGCCACCGCCACTCCGCCGGACTTCGGACGATGATCCTCGTCTCCACAGGATCCGCCCTGCTGGCGCTCGTTGGCTGCGAGCTGGCCCTGCAGGCCTCGGCCGGCGTGCCCGTGGTGCCGGCAGGCAACCCGGACGCGGCGGCCGGCGCTCGCGGCGCCGACGCCATCAGCCGCGTGGTCCAGGGCATCATCGGCGGAATCGGCTTCCTGGGCGCGGGCGTGGTGATGCGGGCGGATGGTCGCGTGCGCGGGATCACCACCGCCGCATCCATCTGGGTGACCGCCGCCATCGGCCTGGCGATGGGACTGGGGATGTACACGCTGGGCGCGATGACGCTGGCCCTCGCCCTGATCGCCCTGGTGCTGCTCAAGCCCGTGGAGGAGGACGTGGCGGAGTTCCTGGGCCGGTCGCGGAAGAACGGCCACGCGCCCGGCCAGGAGCAGCGCCCGCCCGACCCCGGCTGACCCGATCCGAACGGCCCTCAGCGCAGCCGACGGGCCTCGACCCTCGGCTCCTCGCCGAACTTCGTCGCCATGGCCCTCAGCTGGCCCTTGAGGTACAGCGCGGGGTCCACAACGAACTTCATCATGAACCGCGGGATCGCGTGGTGCACCGTGCCGTGCTCGGTCAGCGTGACCGTGCATCCCTCCGCCGTCGGCGCGATCTCGTACGTCCACGTGCCCGAGAAGAACTTGTGATCGTCGGCGATCGTCTGCTGAAACCGGCGCGGCGGGTCGTTCACGGTCGTGACGGTCACCACGCTGTTGCGCCCGAAGCGCTGGCGCCAGACCTCGCGCCCGGCATCGTCGGGCAGGCGTTCCACGCCGGTCATGCGGTTCCACGAGGGGTACGACCTCACGTCGGCGATCAGCGTGAACACCTCCTCGGGCCGGCGGCGCAGGCGCAGCACGCCCTGCGACACGTGGTCCGCGTCCAGACGCCGGCCGACAAACCAGGCGGCCAGGCACAGCAGCACGACCACAATCACCGGGACCGACAGGCCGACGAGAATCCACTGCAGCAACGACATGAGCGGGCTCCGTGGGGTCGAAGCAGAAGGGCTACTCGCGGCGTACGGCCTTCATCTCCACGCCCTTCCACTCCGGCCCGTCGCCGATCTTCAGGTGCGACTCGACGGTGTAACGCCCGTCCTTGGGGACGGTCATGACGATGCGCTCGCTGAACTTCATGCCCATGAGCGTGTACTGGCCGCTGATGGTGAACGCGCCGGCCGCCTCGTCGAACGTGCCGGCGCCGGACATGGGGCCGGGTACCGTGCTGCTCATGCGCGTCTGCTCGTACTGCTTCGACGAGGGGTTGTAACTGGTGAAGACCGCCGT
>JAEUIX010000135.1 GCA_016794945.1 Phycisphaerae bacterium | reverse complement strand
GCGGCGGTGGCGATGGAGGTGCTGCTGGGGTTCGTGCTGGGGCTGCTGATGCTGCTGCCGGTGGCGGCGCTGCAGCTGGCCGGCTCGCTCATGGGGCTGCAGCTGGGGTTCGGGCTCGGGGCGGTGATCAATCCGGCGCTGGAGTCCGAGTCGGACGTGATCAGCGAGACGCTGATGGTGATCGCGCTGGGGGCGTTCATCGCGATGGGGGGGCTGGAGGTGCTGCTGGCGTGCGTGGCGGCGACGTTCCGGACGGTGCCGCTGGCGACGGCGGGCGCTGGCACGCCGCCGGCCGACCTGGTGATGGGCGCCTTCGCCGGCGGTTTCGAACTGGCGCTGCGGATCGCCGCTCCGGTGCTGGGCATCCTGATGATCGAGACGGTGATCTCGGCGTTCCTGATGAAGACGATGCCGCAGCTGAACATCCTGTCGATCGGCTTCGCGGTCAAGATCGTGCTGGGGCTGCTGGCGATCGCGATGGCGCTGCACGCGATCGACGCGGCGCTGGTGGACGCGATGTCGGGCGCCGGGCGGTCGGCGCTTCGGTGGTCGGCCGGCGTGCCGAGCGGGGAGGGGAGCTGAGCCATGGCCGAGGACATGGGCCAACGCACCGAGCTGCCGACCGAACGGAAGCGGGCCCAGGCCCGGGAGAAGGGCCAGGTGGCCCGTTCGCCGGACCTCGCCGCGGCGATCGACCTGGTCGGCGCTGCGCTGCTGGTGTGGTTCCTGGGGTCGTCGCTGGTGAGCGGGCTGAAGCTGATGCTGCAGCGATCGCTGGCGGGCGAGGGCCCGGGCGCACCGCTGGACGTGCGGAGCGCGGGAGAGGCCTTCGCATGGTCGATGCTGCAGGGGCTGTGGGTGGCCGGGCCGGTGATCGTGATCATGTGGGTGGTGGCGTGCGCTGCGCAGTTTCTCCAGGTGGGCTGGATGCTGACGCTGCAGCCGCTGGCGCCGAAGCTGGACCGGTTGAACCCGGTTGCGGGATTCGGCCGGCTGTTCAGCCGACGGTCGCTGGTCAAGACGGTGGTGAACATCGTCAAGCTCGTGGTGGTCGTGTGGGTGGTCGTGCTGGCGACGCGAGGGCGGCTCGACGAGCTGGCGGCGCTGCCGACGGCGTCGGCCGCGTCGGCGTTCGAGCGCATCTACCTGATCGTGATGGAAGTGGCCGCGTACGTGCTGGCGGTGATGCTGCTGATCGGGCTGTGCGACTGGTTCTACCAGCGGTGGCAGCACACGCAGGACCTGAAGATGTCCAAGCAGGAGGTGAAGGACGAGCGCAAGAGCGGCGAGGGCGACCCGGAGGTGAAGGCCCGGCGGATGCGGATCGCGCGGGAGCTGGCGCTGCAGCGCATCCGGCGGGACGTGCCGAAGGCGGACGTGATCGTGACGAACCCGACGCACTACGCGGTGGCGCTGCGGTACGACGCGGCGACGATGGCGGCGCCCAAGGTGGTGGCCAAGGGGGTGGACTGGCTGGCGCTGCGGATCCGCGAGGTGGGAGTGGCGCACGGGGTGCCGATCGTCGAGAAGCCGCCGCTGGCGCGGGCGCTGTACGCGGGGGTGGAGGAGGGGCGGACGATCAGCCCCGAGTTCTACCAGGCGGTGGCGGAGTTGCTGGCGTACGTGTACCGGATCCAGGGACGGGCGGCGTGAGTTGGGCCCGGCGGCGGGCGTGAGGAACGAGCATGGCGGCGAACGCGGCGGCGACGGCACGGACGGCTCCCGACTGGATGAAGGCGGTCGCGAAGTACCGCGGGCTGATCGTGCCCGTGGGGTTCGTGGCGATGCTCGGGGTGATCATCGTTCCCGTGCCGCCGGCGGTGATGGACGCGCTGATCTGCTTCAACATCGCGCTGTCGGTCGTGGTGCTCATGACCACGATCTACATGGCCGAGCCGCTGGAGTTCAGCGTGTTCCCGTCGCTGCTGCTGGCGACGACGCTGCTGCGGCTGGTGCTGAACGTGGCGTCGACGCGGCTCATCCTGTCGGCGGACGCCGCGAGTCCGGAGGAAGCGGTGGGCGTGGCCGGGCAGGTGATCGCGGCGTTCGGGCAGTTCGTGGCCGGCGACTCGCTGGTGGTGGGGATCGTGATCTTCGGGATCCTGCTGATCGTTCAGTTCGTGGTGATCACCAAGGGCGCCACGCGCATCAGCGAGGTGGCGGCGCGATTCACGCTCGACGCGATGCCGGGCAAGCAGATGGCGATCGACGCGGACCTGAACGCGGGGCTGATCAACGAGGCCGAGGCCAGGCAGCGGCGCGAGCGGATCAGCCAGGAGGCTGACTTCTTCGGCGCCATGGACGGCGCCAGCAAGTTCGTCCGGGGCGACGCCATCGCCGGGCTGATCATCATCATGATCAACGTCGTTGGCGGCATGGCGATCGGGATCCTGCAGCGAGGCTGGCCCGCGGGCCAGACGGCCGAGGTGTTCACGAAGCTGACCATCGGCGACGGCATCACGGCGGCGCTGCCGTCGTTCGTCATCTCGCTGGCCTCGGCGCTCATCGTCACTCGGTCGAGTTCCAAGCGCGAACTGGGCGAGGATCTCACCGGCCAGCTCAGCGCCCGGCCGGTGGGGCTGGGCATCACGGCGGCGTTCATGGCTTCGCTGATCCTGACGCCGCTGCCGACCGTACCGCTGGCGGTGATCGCCCTGGCGCTGGGCGGTGCGGCGTGGTACACGGCCCGGCGGGCCCGGTCGGCCGGCGGCGGCGGAGCCGGGGCGGGCGCCGCGGGCGCGCCGCTCAAGGCCGAACCGCCGGCGCCCGAAACCCTGCTGAAGCTCGACACGGTGGAGCTGGAGGTGGGCTACGGGCTGGTGGGCCTGGTGGACACGCACCAGGGCGGCACGCTGCTGGACCGCATCTCGGCCATCCGCCGACAGCTCGCGGTGGAGATGGGGTTCATCCTGCCGCCGATCCGCATCCGCGACAACCTCCAGCTGCCGGCGACGGACTACCGCGTGAAGGTCAAGGGCAGTGCGGTAGCGCGGGGGCAGACCGTCCCGGGCAAGATGCTGGCCATCGACTCGGGCATCGCCACCGGCCCGCTGGAGGGCGTGCCGACGCGCGAGCCGGCGTTCAACCTCAGCGCGTGGTGGATCGACCCGGCGCTCAAGAGCCGCGCCGAGACGCAGAACTACACCGTCGTCGACCCCACGAGCGTGCTGGCGACGCACCTGACGGAGGTCGTGCGGCAGCACGCGGCGGACCTGCTGACGCGCCAGGAGGTCAACGAACTGGTGTCGCAGCTCAAGGCCAAGGCGCCGAAGCTCGTGGAGGACTCGATCGGCAAGGACGTGAAGATCGCCGACCTGCACCGCATCCTGCAGGCGCTGCTGCGCGAGCGTGTGAGCATCCGCGACCTGGAGACGATCGTCGAGACGCTGGCCGACTGGTCGAGCAAGACCAAGGACCTGGACGTGCTGACCGAGTACGTGCGCAACGCGCTGCGCCGGTCGATCTGCGAGCAGTACGCCACGCCGGGAGACGATGCGGCGCGAGCCGGGCTGGGCCTGGCCGGGGCCGAAGGCGGGGTTCCAGGCCGGGCGCGCCCGCGGATCGTCTGCGTGACGCTCGACCCCACGATGGAGGATCTGATCGGCTCGTACATCGACCGCTCGGGCTCGGCCACGAGCGTGACCATGCCGCCGGCGGTCGCCCAGATGGTCTCCGGACGCATCGCCGCCGCCCTGCAGCAGGTGTCGGCGGCCGGGCACCAGCCGGTGGTGCTCGCCTCGCCGCAGGTGCGCGCGGTGGTGCGGCAATTGATCGAGACGGCCGTTCCGGCCGCCGCGGTGCTCGGCTACAACGAGATTGTGCCGGGCGTGGACGTCGAATCGCTGGCGCTGGTCACGCCCGAAGCGGCGGGCGCTGCGGCGGCGTGACGGAGCGGCCCGGGATCAGAGGTTGCCGCGGCGTTCCTGCTCGAGTTCCAGCGCTTCGAACAGGGCCTTGAAGTTGCCCTTGCCGAAGGACTGGCTGCCGCGACGGCAGATGATCTCGAAGAAAAGCGTGGGGCGGTCCTGCAGCGGCTTGGTGAACAGCTGCAGGAGGTACCCCTCGTCATCGGCGTCGACGAGGATGCCGAGGTCGTGGACTTTCTTGTGGTCTTCCTTGACCACGTCCTTGCCGTGCTGGCGGAGGGTGCCGTTGACGCGGTCCCAGACCTGCTCGTAGTACGTGTCGGGGAGGGTGAGGAAGTCGACGCCGCGGGAGCGGAGCGCGGCGATGGAGTGGAGCTCGTCGTCGGTGCGGAGCGCCAGGTGCTGCACGCCGGGGGTGTTGCAGTGCCAGTCGAGGTACTCCTGGACCTGGCTCTTGCGCTTGCCGGGGGCGGGCTCGTTGATGGGGATCTTGATGAGGTTGTTGCCGCTGGCCATGACCTTGGACATGAGGGCGGAGTAGTCGGTGGCGATGTCCTTGTCGTCGAAGTGCTTGAACATGG
>JAEUIX010000115.1 GCA_016794945.1 Phycisphaerae bacterium | reverse complement strand
CCTGCGCCTCCAGCCCGCGCTGACGGCAGAGTCGGTCGCGCAGGGCGGCCAGTTCCGGGAGGTCCAGGCGTTCGACCGAGTGCGTGTCGGTGCGGACGAGCAGCCCGTCGTCGCCGTGCCCCCAGGCCAGCAGGTAGTGGGTCTGGTCTGCGTCGAGCAGCACTTGCTGGAGGATCCCGGCCTGCTGCAGCAGGCGGATGGTCCGGTAGACCGTGGCCTTGCTGATGCGCTGACCGCCGCCGGCTCGGAGGCGGTCCAGCAGGGCCTCGGCCCGGAACGGTTCGGAGAATCGCACCGCCTCGTCGAGGATCCGGGCCCGCTCGGGCGTGTACTTGAGGCCCTCGGCCTTGAGCGTGCGCCGGAAGACGGCGCACACCGGCTCGATGATCTTCATCGCCGGGCCGTCGTCGGCCGGAGCATCGGATCGCGCGACCGCCGCCATGCCGTATGCTACCCGCCGCCCCAGCCGCCGGGACCGACGCCGTGAGTGACCCACCCGACACGACGCGACCGCTGCCCCCGCTGCCAGAGCGTCTGGGCCGGCACGGGGTGACGCTGGGGGTGATCGCCGGCGCGCCGCTGCTGGCGGTGGCCTTGGGATCTGTCGGGCTCGACGAAGGGGTTGCGCCCGTGCTGGGGCCCGTCTCGGTGGCGCAGGTGCTGCTGTCCGGGGGGCTTCTGGCGGCGGTCTACTGGGCCGCCGGCGCGGGGCTGGCATGGCCGCTGGCGCGATGGCTCGCGCCCGATTCGCTCGACCGGCCCTGGATCCAGGCCGGGCTCGGTGTCTGCCTGATGCCCTGGCTCAGCCACCTGCTGGGGATGTTCGGCTTGTTCGCCGGGTCGGCGGGGCAGGTTGTCGCGATCGCGGTGGTGGCGGTTGGGGCAGCGCTGCTGCTCTGGCAGGTGTCCCGGACCTTCGCCGCGCGGACGCACGTGCCGCCGGCGGCCGGGGCGTGGCTCGCGGCGGTGCTGCCGATCGCCGTGGCGCTGACGGCCGCCTGCAACCCGCCCGGCATGCTGTACCGCAGCGAGGCGGGCGGCTTCGATGCCATGAGCTACCACCTGCCGCTGGCGCAGGAATGGGCCCGCCAGGGGCGCATCTGGCCGGTGGAGCACAACGTCTACTCGTACCTGCCCAGCCATCTCGAGGCGTCGTTCACGCACCTGTCGGTCATGCTCGGGGGCGGCGCCGCATCGCCGGGGCGCAGCGCCGGGCTGCTGGCGCACGACGGCATGGGTTTGGCGGCCTGCCAACTGCTGCACGTGCTCAGCGGCGTCGTGGGCGCCGTGCTCCTGGGCCGGGCGGTGCGCCGCGCGGCGGCCCTGGGCGGCCTGGGCGAGCCGGCCGCGGGCGCCGCCGGCGCGCTGGCGGGCGCGACACTGCTGGCGCTGCCGTGGATGACCGTCTGCGCCTCGCTGGCCTACAACGAGGCGGCGGTGTGCGCCGCGCTGGCGGCGGCGATGCTCGCGGCGGAGCAGCCGTCGGTGCCGCCGTGGAAGCGTGCCGTCCTCAGCGGGCTGTTCGTCGGCGCCGCCATCGGTTTCAAGCCGAGCAGCGCGTTCATGGTCGCTCCGATGGCCGGGTTGCTGCTCGTGTCGCGCGTTCCGGTGCGGGCGTGGGTCGGCGTCGTCGTCGCCGGAACCCTGGCGACCGCGACGATGGTCGCGCCGTGGGCGGTGCGCAACGCCGCCGCCTGCGGCAACCCGGTCTTCCCCGCCGCCGCCGACGCGCTCGGCCGCGGAGCGTGGAGCGCCGAGCAGGCGGCTCGGTTCAAGGCCGGCCACAGCGGCGCGGGCGCATGGGCCGAACACGCGGTGCTGCTCGTGTCGCCGACCGGCGACCCGTCGAGCGTGGACAACCAGCCGCGGGGCGTGCTGCACCGCCAGTGGGGCCTCATGTGGCCCGCGGCCCTGGCGCTGGCCGGCGCGAGCATGGCCACCGCCGCCGGCCGGCGGTGGGCGCTGCTCGGCGTGGCGTCGCTGGGCGTAGCGACGGTGGGGTGGATCGGCTGGTCGCACGCGCAGTCGCGATTCCTGGTGCCCGCGGCGCCGGTGCTGGCGGGGCTGGTGGGCATGGGCGCCGCGGCGGCGCTGGCGGGCGCGTCGACGCCGGGCAGTCCGGGGCTGAGCGGGGCGAGGCGTCTGCTGTACGTGCTGGCGGCGTGCGTTCCGCTGGTGCAGTCGGCGATCGGCCTGGCGACCTGGCTGGAACAGTCGGGGTGGCGGCCGAACCGGTCGCTGGTGTACGGCGCGGCGGCGTTCAGCGGCGAGGGGCTGCGCGCCGACTACCTGCGCGCGACGCCCGCGGAGCAGCGCGCCATCGAGCAGCAGCTTTCGCCCACGGCGTTCTGCAACTTGGCGATCCCGCCCAACGAGACGGTCTACCTGCTCGGCGACGCCGCGGTGATCTACTTCACCGGCCGGATCGTCTACCACACGACCTGGGACGTTTCGCCGCTCGGACGGGCGATCGCGGCCTCGGGCGGGCCGGACTCGACGCCCGAGGCGTGGACGCAGTGGCTGCGCCGGCGCGACGGCGGTGGACCGGGGGCAGACTGGGTGCTCGTCAACGAGCGCGAGCTGCGCCGGTACTGGCAGAGCGGCTGGTACGACCCGCTGGTCACGCAGGACGCCGTGCTGCGGTGGATGCGGTCGCTCGGGCGACCCGAACGCGCCTGGTCAAACGCCGACGGCTCGGCGACCGTGCTGTTCCGCCTGCGTCCGGCGCGCAGCGGGGGCACCACGTGAGCGGCGCGGCGGACCAGGACGTGATGTCGAACCCCGCGCGCCCGGGCGGATGGGTGCGCCTGGCGGTGCAATCGCTGGGGTTCCTGGTGGGCCTGGGGCTTCTGGTGTGGTGCGGCTACAGCGTGTTCAGCCGGCCCGAGGCCCGCGAGCAGCTGTCGCGGCTCACGGCCGCGTCGTGGCAGCAGATCGCCGGCCTGCTCGCGCTGTCCGGGGCGACGATCGTCTTCGGCGGACTGATGTTCTGGGCGGTGGTGCGCCCGGTGCGGCGGACCGGCGCGCTGGACCAGATCGCCGTCAACGGCGTCTGCACCGTTCTGGGGTACGTGCCGTTCAAGCTGAGCTTCATCTTCCGGGTCGTGTACCAGAACCGGCGCGAGGGCATGCCGCTGCTGTTCATCGGCGGCTGGATGGCGGCGTGCGCCGCGGTGATCGTTGCGTGCCTCGCCCCGCCGGTAGTGATGAGCCTGCTGCTCAAGCGGGTCGACGCGCTGTGGTGGGCCGGGTCGGTGGGCGGCGTGGCCCTGGCCGGGGCCGCGCTGGTCATCGGCGGGCGGTGGGCTTCGAGCCCGGGCGGGCGGGCGTGGATCGGTCGCGCGGCGGCCGCCGTGCGGCTGGGAGCCGTGGCCCGCAGCGAGGGGTTCGGACGCCTGATGGAAGGGTGCGCCATGCTCGCGGACTGGCGCGCCACGTTCGGCGGGCTGGCCCTGCGCGGGCTGGACGTCGCGGCCCAGGCCGCCCGGTTCTGGCTGGGCGCCGGGATCATCGGCGCTGCCATCACGCCCGACCAGGCGATTCTCGCCGGGGCGACGTACTTCCTGCTCCAGGTGCTGGCGCCGACCGGGGTGGGTGGGGTCCGCGAGGCGGGAACGGCGGGCGTGCTGGGTTTCCTCGGGCAGGACATCATGGTTGTGGTCCTGGCCGTGTCCGCCGGCGAGGCGGTGATGAACCTCGTGTTTGGCGCGGTGGGAGCCGCGTGGCTGCGGGTGGACCGGCTGCTGAGCCGGCGCGGCGTCGGCCCCGCCGCCGGGGCGGGAAGCCGGCCGGTACGATCCGAACATGCGGTTGGCGCTCGCGCAGATCAACCCGACGGTCGGTGACCTCGACCACAACGCCGCGAGCATCGCGCGGGCGATCGGCGACGCGCGCCAGCGACGCTGCGACCTGGTGGTCTTTCCCGAACTCTCGCTGTGCGGCTACCCGCCGAAGGACCTGCTGCTGCAAGAGGGGTTCATCCGCGCCGCGTCTCGCGCGGCCAAATCGATCGGCGAGGGGCACACGCAGGGGATCACGGCCGTCTTCGGCGTGCCGTTGCCCCTGGGTGAAGAGGCCGGCGACCGGCGGATCGTCAACTCGCTGGTCGCCTATCGCGACGGCAAGCTCGTCGCGTTCTACGACAAGCGCCTTCTTCCGACCTACGACGTCTTCGACGAGAGCCGCTACTTCACGCCCGGCTCCAAGCCGGTCATCTTCGATGCACCGACCGAGCACGGCCCCGTCCGCGTGGGGCTGTCGATCTGCGAGGACCTCTGGAAGGGGCAGGACGTCGGGCTGGCCGACCGCTACGCCGGCCATCCGGATCCGGTGGCCCAGCTGCTGCAGCCGCCGGACGGTTCGCTCCCCGCCGAGCTGATCGTGAACCCGTCGGCCAGCCCGTTCGTGCTGGGCAAGGGCCGCCGGCACCGCGACATCCTCAAGCACCACGCCCAGCAGCACGGGGTGTTCGTCGCGGGCGTGAACCAGGTCGGCGGGAACGACGAGCTGATCTTCGACGGGCACGCCGCCGTCTTCGACCCCGACGGCGACCTGGTGGCCGCGGCGCCCGGGTTCGTCGAGCACCTGCTGGTGGTGGACCTTCCCCGCGAGGAGAAGAAGGTGCACATCCCCGGGGCGGGGCTGGTGGCGCGGATCGTGGGCAAGGGCCGCAAGAAGCCGGGCTCGCCCGGGGTGATCGTGGGGCCGCTGAGCAGTGCGCTGCCCGCCATCGCCGACCCTATGACGCGGTCGACCGACGAGGAAATGGTGTACCGCGCGCTGGTGCTCGGCGTGCGCGACTACTGCCGCAAGACCGGCTTCGCTTCGACGGTGCTCGGGCTCTCTGGAGGGATCGACTCGGCCGTGACGGCGGTGCTGTGCGCCGCGGCGGTGGGCCCCAGCCGCACGCTGGGCGTGCTGATGCCCGGGCCGTACTCCAGCCCCGGCTCGGTGACCGACGCGCGGGCCCTTGCCGAGGCCCTGGGAATGCCGTGGCGCCAGGTCCCGATCGGCGGGGCGTACGACGCCCTCGTTTCGGCGCTGGCGCCGGCGTTCGCCGGGCGCGGCCCCGACGTCACGGAGGAGAATCTCCAGTCGCGCGTGCGGGGCACGATCCTGATGGCCCTGTCGAACAAGTTCGGGCACCTGCTGGTGACCACGGGCAACAAGAGCGAGCTGGCGGTCGGATACTGCACGCTCTACGGCGACATGAACGGCGGGCTGGCGGTGCTCAGCGATCTGGACAAGATGCTGGTCTACCGGCTGGCCGAGTGGATGAACGCCAACTGGGGCTCGCTGGGCATCGAAGGGCTGGCCGGGCCGCCCATCCCCCGGGCGAGCATCACCAAGCCGCCGTCGGCCGAGCTGCGCGCCAACCAGACCGACCAGGACACCCTGCCACCCTACCCGGTGCTCGACGCGATCATCGAGCGCTACGTGGAGCAGCGCCAGTCTCCGGCCACGATCGCTTCGGCCATGTCGGCGCAGGACGCCGAGGTCCGGGCCGACGCCGCCACAGTGGCGCGGGTCGTGAGGATGATCGACGTCGCCGAGTACAAGCGCAAGCAGAGCCCCGTGGGGCTGAAGGTCACGTCGGTGGCCTTCGGCTCGGGTCGGCGCATGCCGATCGCCCAGGGGTACCGGCCGGAGCGTGCGCTCGGCCAGGTGTAGGTGCGTGTTCAGCGCAGCGGCGCCGCGGCGGAACCGGTCACGTCGGCGCGCGCCGGCCGCTCGCCCTCGGCGGCCTTGAGCGGTTCGACGCGCTGGTATCGGCCGCCCTGCATCGCCCACTGGTTCAGCGGCCAGGCGGCCAGCAGCACGATGCCCACCGCCGAAGCCAAGCCGGCGACGGCCCGCGACGGGAAGGGCGACACGCGGACCGAGTCGTTGGTCAGATCGGGCGCCTCGAGCAGGGCGACGGAGGCGAGCCGCAGGTAGTAGTACGCCGCGACCGCCGAGTTGAGCCCCAGCACGATGACCAGCCCGATCTCGTTGCTGGAGATCGCGCTGGTGAACAGGGGGAGCTTGGCCCAGAAGCCCAGCAGCGGCGGCAGGCCCAGCAGGCCGACGGCCGAGAGCACCAGTGTCCAGCCCAGCAGCGGGCGCGTCGCGCACAGGCCCTTGAGGTCGTTGACGTCGTCGGCCTCTTCGGTGGAGCCGTCGGCGCGCCGTCGCTCCAGGCTCGCCAGCACGGCGAACGCTCCGAGATTCATCACGCCGTAGCTCAGCAGGTAGAACAGCACGGCGGCGATGCCGTTGGACGTGTACGGCGCGTTGGCCGGGCCCGGCCCGGCCACGATGCCGACGAGCATGTACCCCGAGTGCGCCACCGACGAGTACGCCAGGATGCGCTTGGCCGAGGTCTGCACCACCGCCAGGGCGTTGCCCACGCTCATCGTCAGAATCGCCACGATGAGCACGATCTGGTGCAGCGGCTGCGGCAGCGTCCCGCCCGCATCGACCGGGCTGGCCCCCCACCAACCCGCCGCGCCGGCCAGGATCAGGATCGTGAAGATCCCCGCCGCCTTGGGGACGAACGCCAGGAAGCCCGCGACCGCCGACGAAGCGCCCTGGTACACGTCGGGCGTGTAGAAGTGCATCGGCACCGCCGCGATCTTGAAGCACACCCCCAGGAACGACAGCACCAGGCCCGTCATCGCGACGGCGTTGATGCCGGGGCCCGAGGCCTGGGCCGCGAGGATCGAGGAGATCGACGGCTCGCCGACCGGCGCGAACAGGCGGGTCGTGCCCGTGCCGCCGTACAGCATGGTGAACCCGTACAGGAACACCGCGGCGCCCAGCGCGCCCAGGAAGAAGTACTTGACCGCGGCTTCCATCGAGCGGTTGCGGGCCGTGCTCACGGCGACCATGATGTACGTGGGCAGGCTGGTCAGCTCCAGCGCCAGGAACAGCCAGATCAGGTCGTCCGCGCCGGCGCAGAGCATCGCGCCGGTGAGCGAGAACAGGAAGAACGCCCAGAATTCCGCGCGGTTGGCGCGGATCGGGTCGTAACCGGCGGCGCCCCGGGCGATCGCCGACTCGTACTCGCGGTCCGGCGTGCCCGCCAGCAGCAGCGCCAGCAGCACGCCCACCCCGGCTACCAGCGTCTTGCCGAACAGCGGGAGCATCGGCAGCGGGCCGTGCGCCACAGGCGTCGTGAACCAGGCGATGATCCCCGCGACGATCAGCGCCGCACCGGCCAGCGGCGCGCACAGGCGGCGGACCGACGTGGTCGGCGACAGGCCGACGACCATGACGACGCACGCCGCGGCGAAGAGGATGATCTCGGGCCAGAGGGCGCCAATCTTCTCGATCATCGGGCGGCCTCCTGCGTGACAAGGGCGGGGGCCGCGCCGGCGTCACCCTCGGCGACGGGGCGTGTGATGGGCCGCTGCGACCGGGCGCCCTCGACAGCGGCGATGACCTCCTTGACGCCGGGGTCGACCATCTGCATGAGCGGCTTGGGGTAGACGCCCAGCACCACGCACAGCACCGCCAGGGGCGCCAGCACGCCGATCTCCCGGGCCGTCAGATCGGCCGGGAGGCGCGGCTCGGCGTCGTGGGCGCCCGCGGGAGCGCCGTGGTGGTCGTCGTGGTGCGGCTCGCGGAGCGGGCCGAACACCACGTGGCCGAGCATGTACAGCAGGTACATCGCCGCGATGATCATGCCCGTGCCGGCGATCGCCGCGACGATCGGACCCAGGGTCCCGGGCGTGCCGCCGACGGTCAGCGGGTGCGACCGCCAGACGTCGCCGGCCTGGAACGCGCCGAGCAGGCACAGGAACTCGCTGACGAAGCCGTTGAGCCCCGGCAGGCCGACCGAGGCCATGGTGAAGAAGACCATGAACGTGGCCCACACGGGCATGCGGGCCGCCAGGCCGCCGATCTCGCGCATCGAACGCGTGTGGTAGCGTTCGTAGATCATGCCGATGCACAGGAACAGCGCCCCGGTCGACAGGCCGTGGTTGATCATGTACAGCACCGAGCCCTGCACGCCCGCCTCGTTGAAGGCGAACAGGCCCAGCACGCAGAAGCCCAGGTGCGCCACCGACGAGTAGGCCACCAGCTTCTTGACGTCGGTCTGCACCCAGCAGATCAGCCCGGCGCCCACGATGCCCAGCAGGCACAGCAGGCCGATCGTCGGCGCCCAGGCCATCGCCCCCACCGGGCACAGGCCGATCGCGATCTTCAGCAGTCCGTAGGTGCCCAGCTTCAGCAGCACGCCCGCCAGCACCACCGAGCCGGCGGTCGGCGCCTCGGTGTGCGCCAGCGGCAGCCACGTGTGCACCGGCACCAGCGGCACCTTCACCGCGAACCCGCACAGCAACGCCAGGAACACCCACCACTGCGTCTCGGCCGACATGAACCGGCTCGCCGACGCCTGGAGGCTCGCCAGGTCGAACGTCCACCGGCCCAGCACCAGGTCCGGCGACGCCGCGACCAGGGCCTTGGCGATCGGGTCCGCCGCGTCCACGCGGTTGGCGTTGAACCACGCCGCGTACACGATGCCCGCCAGCGCGATCACCGACCCCGTGAAGGGGTAGAGGAAGAACTTGACGGCCGCGGCCTTGCGGTTGGTGCTGCCGTAGAGGCTGATGAGCACGAACATGGGAACGAGCGTGAACTCGAAGAAGACGTAGAACAGGATCATGTCGCGCGCCAGGAAGACGCCCGTCATGGCGGCCTGCAGCACCAGGAGCCAGCCGTAATAGGTGCGGACGCGCTGCGTCACCGCGGTGAACGAGCAGGCGACGCAGATCGGACCCAGCAGGGCGGTCAGCGCGACCAGCGACATCGACAGGCCGTCGGCGCCCAGTTTGAACACGAGCCCCAGTTCCGGCATCCACGGGGCGCTCACCGCCAGGTCGCGCCCCGCGTCGGGGACGGACCAGTCGCGGCCCAGCGTCAGGTAGGCGGCCAGCGCCAGCGCCGCCAGCGTGCCGAGCAGGGCCACCTGGCCGACGGAACGCTTCGGCGCCAGCGGCACCACGGCGGCGGTCAGGAGCGGGATGAGGATCAGAGCCAGGAGCATGTCGGTCCGTTCACAGTTCCCGCCCGGGCGGGAGAAGTCGCCTCACGTCACCACAGGAGCACCGCGCCGATCGCCGCGATCACGCCGACACCCAGCACCATGCCGACGGCGTAGCCGTTGAGCACGCCCGCCTGCTGTCGCCGCAGGCCCTTGCCGGCGACCTGGGGCATGAAGCCCGCAAGATCGACCAGCCCGTCGACCAGCAGCTTGTCGGCCAGGTGCAGCACGTGCGAAATCACCAGCAGCGGCACCCGCACCAGGAAGTTGTAGAACTCGTCCACGTACCACTTGTTCTGGGCCCAGCGGGCCAGCGGGCCGAACGCCGGCAGCAGCGCGTCGGCCCTGGCAGTGGCCGCGCCGGTGCGGCCGACAAAGTGCAGCACGAACGCGACGGAGATTCCCACGGCGCCCACGATGGCCGAGACGTAGTACATGACCGCGTGCGGGTCGTATCCGAAGAAGGTGCCGTGCGCGTGCTCGCCCGCGTGCGCGATCTCGACGACGCGGGCGCTGCTGGTGTCGATCAGGCCGGGCACCCAGGAAATCAGGTACGGGTACGCCGCGGCGATCGACCCGACGGTCAGCAGCACCATCACCAGATTGATCGCCCAGCCGGGCGCGTGCGGGTGGAACTCGTGCGCCGCATCGGCCTTGGCCTTGGCGGGGGCGTGCCCGTGACCGTGCGCATCGTGACCGTGGCCATGGTCATGGCCGTGCCCGTGGTCGTCGTGCGCGTGCAGTTCATCGCCCGGCTCGTAGTGCTTCGGACCGATGAACACCCGGAAGAAGACCCGGAAGGTGTAGTACGCCGTCAGGCCGGCGGTGAACAACAGCACCCACCCGAGGATCTGGTAGCTCGGCGAGGCGAAGGCCTCGGCCAGGATCATGTCCTTGGAGTAGAAGCCGGCCGTGAACGGGAAGCCCGCCAGGTTGAGGCAGCCCACCAGCATCGCCAGGCCGACGATCCCCCAGCCCTTCATGAACGCGACGCCCGAGAGCTTCCGCAGGTCCAGCTGCCCGGCAAAGCCGTGCATCACGGCGCCGCAGCCCAGGAAGAGCGTCGCCTTGAAGAACGCGTGCGTGAAGACGTGGTACGCCGCGCCCGCGCTGGTCAGCACCCCCAGGCCCGCGAACATGTAGCCCAGCTGGCTCACCGTCGAGTAGGCCATGATCCGCTTGATGTCGAATTGGGCCATGCCGATGGTGGCCGCCAGCAGCGCGGTGCCCGCGCCGGTCCAGGCGACGATCGGCAGCGCCCACGTGCTGCACTGGTACAGCGGCAGGAAGCGGGCGACTAGGTACACGCCGGCGGTCACCATGGTCGCCGCG
>JAEUIX010000107.1 GCA_016794945.1 Phycisphaerae bacterium | reverse complement strand
AGGGGCCGGATGTTCACGCCGGCACGGGGAATTCCGATCGGGGTGGTACGAGCCTCCGTACGGGGCGGTTCAGGCCCCCGCGGCTGCCCGGGGTCACAAACGGGCCGCCCCGGCCAAGGCGGGGGCGGCCCGAACGGACATTCGGGTCCGGCGCTCAGTTGTTGACGGGGTTCACCGTGATCCGCCGGGGCTGGGCGACGGCGCTCTTGGGCAGCGTCACCAGCAGCAGGCCGTTGTTCATCGTGGCCGTGACCTTGTCGTGATCCAGCGGCTCGCCGATCGTCACCGTTCGTGCGAACTCGCCGCCGGCACGCTCGCGGTGCACCCACTGCGCCTGCTCGGGGATCGTCGTCTCCCGCTTGCCCTTGATCGTCAGGTCCTGGCGCGTCAGCGTGACCTCAACGTCTTCCATGCGGAAGCCGGGCAGCGCGGCCTCGACGTACACGGCCTTCTCGTCGGACCAGATGTTCAGCGGCGGGAAGGCGCGGGCGGCCTCGCGGACCAGGGGGCGCGTCGCGCCGCCGGTCAGGTTCTCGAACATCTCGTCCACTTCACGGGCCAGGGCCGAGGGGGCGAACATGAGTCCATTGCAGCGGTCAAACATGGCAATTCTCCTGTGTTGCCGACGCCGGTCGCACCCGGCGTCCGGGAGCTACCTGTTTCCAGTTCAAACCCCGTGCCAGCCCCGCTTGCGGGCGTCGAACCCCGCAGACGGGTCGCCACCCGGCCACCCACCCACCGACCGCTGTCGGTCATGCCGCCGCGATGGGCAGCCGCCTGCCAAACTGACAACCCGCGCCCTTGGCCCGGACACGGATAACCCCCAAACCCACGGCAAACACCGGGGCCAAGGATCCGCGGCGAATTCCCGCCCCGCGGCACGCGGTTTGACCAATGATCGGGCGATGGGCGTGACGTTCCAGGACTACTACGCGACGCTCGGCGTGGCGCGGACGGCGACCGCCGAGGAGATCCAGCGCGCGTACCGCAAGCTCGCCCGGGAGTTCCACCCCGACGTCAACAAGAGCCCCGGTGCGCAGGAGAAGTTCAAGCAGGCGGCCGAGGCGTACGAGGTGCTCAAGGACCCGCAGCGCCGGGCCCGCTACGACCAGCTGGGCGCCGACTACAAGCCGGGGCAGGAGTTCCGCCCGCCGCCCGGCTGGCGCGCCACGCGCAACGGGGCGACGCACGGACGCCACGTGCACGTGAAGTTCGGCGGGGCCGGCCACGAGGGCTTCGACAACGCCGGCTTCAGCGAGTTCTTCGAGGCCATCTTCGGCGGCATGGAGCACGGCGAGCCCGTCGCGTCGGTGCACGGGGCTTCGGCCGAGCGGCGCTCCGCCCGCCCGCGACCCGGAGCGGACGAGGAAGCGATCGTGCCGATCTCGCTGCGCGAAGCGTTCTCGGGCGCGACGCGGCGCGTCAGCCTGGCGGGCAAGGACAAGTCCTTCGAGGTCAAGATCCCGCCCGGCGTCAGCGACGGGCAGGTGATCCGCCTCGCCGGGCAGGGCGCTGCCGGCACTATGAACGCGCCCGCGGGTGACCTGTTGCTGCGCATCCGCGTCGAGCCCGATCCGCGTTTCCGCGTCGAAGGCCTGGACCTGCACACGGTTCTGCCCGTGTCCCCCTGGGAAGCAGCCCTCGGGGCGAAGATCGACGTGGAGACGCTCGCCGGCCCCGTGACGCTCACCGTACCCCCGGGCGCCGGCAGCGGCCAGAAGCTGCGCCTCCGGGGCAAGGGCATGCCCGGCCGCGCGGGCGCCCAAGGCGACCTGCTGGTGGAACTGCGCATCGCCGTGCCCAAGACCCTGTCGGACGCCGAGCGCACGGCCTACGAACAGCTCGCCAAGGCGTCTACGTTCAACCCCAGAACAGGGGCCTGATGCGAACGAGGCACGAACTTCCGGACCAGTCGTTTCGTATCAGCCGCGCCGGAGGCGGCTCCTCCGCTCCAAGGGAATCCGCACGATGTTCAACGCGCTGGGACTGATCACCTTCGACCCGCTCTATTTCCTGCTCGTCGGGCCCGCGATGCTGCTGGCGCTGTGGGCGCAGTTCCGAGTCAAGAGCACGTACCACGAAACCGCCCAGGTCCCCGCGCGCAGCGGCCTGACCGGGGCTGAAGCCGCGGCAAGGCTGCTCCGCGCCAACGGGATCACCAACGTCGGCATCGAGCAGTCCGAGGGCGTGCTCAGCGACCACTACGACCCGCAGCACAAGGTGCTGCGCCTCTCGCCGGACGTATTCCACGGCACCTCGCTCGCCTCGCTGGGCATCGCGGCGCACGAGGCCGGGCACGCCATGCAGGACCGCGAGCGGTACGCGCCGCTGGTGCTCCGCAACGGCATCGTTCCCTTCGCGGCCGTCGGCGGCAACCTGGCGTCCATCCTCTTCATGATCGGCGCGCTGATGATGGCCAGCCGTTCGGCCGCGGGCCAGTGGCTCATGCTCGCGGCGGTCGGCCTGTTCACGCTCGTGGTGGTCTTCCAGCTGGTCAACCTGCCGGTGGAATTCGACGCCAGCCGGCGTGCGAACCTCCAGCTGGTCTCCAGCGGCATCGTGGCGCCCGCGGAGGCTCCGCAGGTGCGTCGGGTGCTCTCAGCCGCGGCCTGGACGTACATCGCCGCGACGCTTACCGCGGTGCTCACGCTGGTGTACTTCCTGATCCGCTCGCAGCAGAACTCGCGCTAGGCCGGCTCGACCAGCGCGACGGAGATGTCGTTGATGTTCGTGCCCGTGGGGCCGGTAACGATCGGTCCGCCCGCCTCGGGCAATCGCTCTGCCAAGGCGGCGAAGAACCCGAACGAGTCGTGGGCCGCCAGCGATGCCGCCGGGGCCAGCCCCGCCGCCAGTGCCCCGCGGCGCGTACCGGCGTGCACGAGCGCGCCCGCCGGCGGCCGGGCGCCCTGCGGGGCGACCCCGTCAACGCCGTCGGTGCCGAATGACGCGACGGTGATCCGCCCGGGCCAGGGTGCGCCCTGCCCGGGTTGCTCGGCAAGCCACTCGAGTTCCAAGGCCGCCGCCAGCGCCAGCTCCTGGTTCCGCCCGCCAAACCCGGGCGCCAGCGTGCCGCGCACGTCCACGGTCGTCTCCCCGCCCCAGACGATCGCCGTCGGCCGGCCCGACGGCGCCAAACCCCATGCGGCACGGGCCAGGGCCCGGCCCGCCTCAGCCGCCGCCCCCTGGACGTCCCGCCGGGCAGCGGCGACCGCGAAACCGCGCGATCTCAGGAAATCGGCCGCGGCGGCGACGGCCGAGCCGTTGGAAGCGAGCACGGCGTGGGTCACGCGCTGGAAGCACGGGTCACCGGCCTTGGGCGTTTCGCGCTCGGGGGAATCAACGGCCGATCGCACCCGCTCGAGCGCGACGTCCAGCGCGCCCTCACCGTCGCAGCGCCGCAGCACCTCGACCGCATCATCCCTTGTCGTAGGGTCGGGCGCACACGGACCCGAGCCGATGACCGACAGGTCGTCGCCCGGCACGTCGCTGATCACCAGCACCTCGATCGAAGCGTCGGGGCGGGCGGCGTGGGCCCGAGCGGCCAGGCGTCCGCCTTTGACGCGGTCGAGGTGCTTGCGCACGGCGTTGAGCTGGTGGATGGTCGCGCCGCTGCGGAGCATCGCCGACACGACGGCTCGGTAATCCTCCAGCGTCACGCCCGCAAACGGGTCGGCCATGAGCGACGATGCGCCGCCCGACAGCAGCAGCACCAGGCCTGTTCCGTCGGTCGGCGGGTCGTCGAACGCCGCGCCGGCCGCACGGCCGGCGCGCAGCGATGCTCCGTCGGGCAACGGGTGGCCGGCGACGATCACCGGCGCTGTGTCGGTCGGCACGGCAACGTCGGGCGCGCCGTCGGGCACGATGACCGGCCCGCGCCACCCATGCGGCCCCAGAGCCCGCCGCACCCCGGCGACCATGCCCGCGGCGGCCTTGCCCACCGCGACGCCCCGAATCGGCCCGCGTCGCCCCTCCACCGCCGCGGACACGAGCGCCGCCGGGTCGCACGCGCGGGCGACCGCGTTCATCAGTTCCCGGATGACGCCGGCGTGGTCCATCAGAACAGCACCAGCCCCAGCCCGATCCACACGTACGCGGCCAGCATGACGACGCAGGTGTAGCCGACGATGTCGCGTGCCCGCACGCCGGTGATCGCCAGCAGCGGCAGCGCCCAGAACGGTTGGAGCATGTTGGTCACCTGGTCGCCGTAGGCCACGGCCATGACCATCTTCTCCGGCGGCACGCCCAGCGCCAGGCCCGACTGCAGCGCGATCGGCCCCTGCACGCCCCACAGGCCGCCGCCGGACGTGATGAACATATTGAGCACCGACGCGGCCAGGAACGTCCACAGCGGCAGCGTGCCGGCCGAGGCCTGCTCGGCCATGAACCGCGAAAACGACTCGGCCAGGCCCGACACGCTCATCATCGCCAGGATGCCGCCGTACAGCGGGAACTGGATCACGATGCCGGCGCAGTCGCCCGCGCCGCGCTCCACCGCGTCGGCGTAGCGACGCAGCGAGCCGTGCAGCACCAGCCCCAGCGACATCATCAGGGCGGTGATCTCCGTCAGGCCGATCATCCCCAGCCCGCTCCGGTCGATCGCCCGGTACAGGAACAGCCCCAGTGGAATCGCGACCGCCCACGCCAGCACCGGCGATCGGTCCAGCCGGTCGGGGATCGTCGGCGCCTCCAGGTCGCGCGGATCGGTCGGCGGCTCCGGCGGCTGCAGCATGCCCGGCGCCAGCCGGTCGATCGTCACGACGTCCTGCGGCCTGCGGGGCGAGAGCAGCGCCAGCATCACCGGGATGATCACGAGCAATCCCAGCGTGATGAACAGGTTCATCGCCGATCCGAGCGTTCGGTCGAGCCCGACCATGAGCGACGCGCCCCCGTCGGGCAGCGACGACAGGAAGTCCTTGGGCAGCACCCGCTGCGCCTGGTCCAGGCGCGTCATCGACAGCGGCGCCGAGCCCGACAGGCCCCCGTGCCAGATGAGCAGCCCCGTGTAGCCCGCCGCGGCCAGCAGCGGGTAGTGCACCGCGATTCCCCGGCGCGACATCGACCGCGCCACGTCGCGGGCCAGCAGCGCCCCCACCACCAGGCCCATGCCCCAGTTGATCAGCGCCGTCGCGCACGCGATGAACCCGACCAGCGCCGCAGCCGATGCGCCGCCGCGGGGCACGCCGGCCAGGCGGTCGATCAGGGCCCGCACGGGCTTCGTCGCGGCCAGGGCGTGCCCGGTCAGGAGCATGAGGCACATCTGCATGCCGAAGGCCAGGAACTTCCAGAGCCCCTCGTTGCCGGACCAAGCGTCCAGCAGCGCCAGGGCCCGGGCGCCCATCCCCGGCTCGCCTCCCTGGCGCGCCAGGCCGGGGAACGACCCGAACGCCAGCGCCATCGCCACGGTCAGCAGCGACAGCAGCACGACGAGCACGAACGGGTCCGGCGCCGTTCTGCGGAACACGCGGCTGATCCAGAGCCCCAGCGTTTCGATCATCGCCGGAGCCTACAGGCTCGGGGGCCGCCGCTCAACGCCGCCCCGGCCAGGGCCCGTGGCGCGATCACCGGCCGAATCAGGCCCGCGCCAGCGCCCCGAGCCTGCGGATGCCCTCTTCGATCGTCTCGGGCTTCTTGCAGAACGCGAACCGCAGCAGGCTCTGCCCCAGGTGCTTGCGGTCGTAGAAGACGCTCGGCGGGATCGCCGCGACGCCGAAATCGCGGATCAGCCGCGTGCAGAGTTCCGCATCGTCGGCGACGCCCAGCCGGCGGCTGATGGCCGTATGGTCGGCGCAGATGAAGTACGTCCCGGCCGGCGGGTGAACGGTGAAACCGATCTCCCGGAGCGCTTCGCTCAGCCGCCGTCGGTTGGCGTCGAGCAGCGCCACCAGTTCGGGCACGTACTCCCCCTCGCGCCGAAGCGCCTCGGCCGCGCCGTGCTGCAGGGGCGTCGCGACGGCGAAGGTGAGAAACTGGTGCGCCGAGCGAACGGCGGCGGCCAGGGGCGCCGGGCCGACGGCCCAGCCGATCTTCCACCCCGTCAGGCTGAACGTCTTGCCGATGGAACTGAGCGTCAGCGTCCGCTCGGCCATGCCGGGCAG
>JAEUIX010000103.1 GCA_016794945.1 Phycisphaerae bacterium | reverse complement strand
ATCGATCCGCCGCCGATCTCCGAGCCGTTGAGCACCACGTCGTAGCCCGCGGACACGATCGACTCGATGGTCTGGTCGTCGGTCTCCGCGGCGGCCACGAAGGCCTCCTGCTGGTCGTCGCGCGGCGCGGTGACCGGGTGGTGGAGTGCGACCCACTGGCCGGTGTCCTTGTTGCGCTCGAACATCGGCGGATCGACCATCCAGAGGAAGTGCCAGGGCCCGCCCTCGGCGCCGGGCCTGGGGACGACGCCGATGTCGCGCGCCACGCGCTGGCGCAGTTCGCCCATGGCCTTGGTGGCGACGGCGTAGGCGTCGGCGACGATGAGCACGAAGTCGCCCGGCTCGAGCTTCAACGCCGCGACCAGGTCGGCCTTGACCGGTTCGACGAACTTGGCGCACCCGGTTTCGAACACCCCGGCGGCGTTGAGCCGCGTGACGGCCACGCCGCCGGCGCCGAACGTGCGGACGAACTCGCTGTAGCCGTCGGTCACCTTGCGCGTGAGCTTCTCGCCGGCCTGGGCCGCCGGCACGCGCAGCGCCTTGACGTAGCCCCGCTTGGAGTAGTACGGCCGGGCGTCGGGGTGCTTGGCCAACACATCGCGGAAGACCTTGAAGTCGGTTCTGGCGGCGACGGAGGAGATGTCGGTGATCTCGAGCCCGTAGCGCGTGTCGGGCCGGTCGATGCCGAACCGCTCCATGCACTCGCGGTACGCCATGCGCTGCATCGGCGGCACCGTGTAGCCGGCCACCTCGCCCCACAGCCGGCGCACGAAGCCCTCCATCATCTGCATGACCTGCTCACGCCGGACGAACGACATCTCCAGGTCGATCTGGCTGAACTCCGCCTGCCTGTCGGCACGCGGATCTTCATCGCGGAAGCACCGGCAGATCTGCATGTACCGGTCCGCGCCGGACACCATCAGAATCTGCTTGAACAGCTGCGGCGACTGCGGAAGCGCGTAGAACGTTCCCGGCACGGTCCGGCACGGCACCAGGAACTCCCGCGCCCCCTCCGGCGTCGACTTGTACAGGATCGGCGTCTCCACCTCCAGGAACCCGTTCTCGCTGAAGTAGTCCCGCGTGACCTTCATCACCCGGTGGCGCATCGAGAGGATCGCCTGCATCCGCGGACGCCGCAGGTCGATGTACCGGTGCCGCAGGCGGATCTCCTCGTTGGGCAGTTGCCCCAGGTCGTCCGGGAGGAACGGCGGGTTCTCCGTCTTGTTCAGCACGTCGAGCCGGGTGACGACCACCTCCACCTTGCCCGTCGCGAGCTTGGGGTTCTCGCCGCCGCGCCGGATGCGCACCGTCCCCGTCACCGCCACGACGTCCTCGTTGCGCAGCTTGTCCGCCGCCTCCATCATCTCCGGCGGCGCACCGTCGTCAGGATCGAACACCAGCTGCGTCAGCCCGTACCGGTCGCGCAGGTCGATGAACACCAGGTTCCCGTGGTCGCGGTACGAGTTCACCCAGCCGTTGAGCGTCACGGACTGGCCGACGTGCGTGTCGCGGAGTTGCCCGCAGGTATGCGTTCGGATCAGCATGGGCCGAGTGTAGGATGCGCCCGTGACGATCCCGAACGTGACGCGTCCGTCCCCCGGTGCGAAGGGATCGCTGCTGCGCTCCCCGGCGGCCCTGCTCCTCGGGTCGGCGATCATTGGGGCGGCGGGCACGGGCGTTCTGGCCCTCGGCGGGCGGTGGTTCGGCGTCGCAGCGTTCGGCGGCTTGAATCTGCTCTCGCTGGTCCTGTGGCTGTTCGTCCACCGTCGCGCCGAACCCCTGGTTCGCGGGCAGTCGATGGCCGGCGCAGTCGGCACGTGGGTTGCCAGCGTGGCGTTCTCCGCCGGAGTCGTGGCGCTCTACTGGTGGGAGTTCCGCCTGGCGGCCACTGTGGTGCTCGGCAGCGCGACGGCGTTGTACATCGCCGGACTCTGGATGATCGACGCCGGCATGGCTGACCTGCCCACCCGACGCGACGACGATCCGGGGTTGTAAACCCGCGCCGTGCGCGGCAATCGGGGCATCCGCCGGTCCGGATACCCCAAAACTGGCCGATTTCGGGCCTCCGGTCCGACGGTTGACGGTACACTGAGTGGATCGGTGGGTGGGGCTCGGCCTCGGCTCGGGGATTCGTCCCCGGTTCGGACCGGCCGCCGCGCCGCCCACGCGGGACCTGACGAAGGAGCGTCCAGATGAACTGCAACTCTCGTCGTGGCGGGAACCCGATGCTCGTTGCCTGCGCGGCCTCGATGCTGCTGGGCATGGGCGTGGTCAGCGGCCTAGGACTGGCGGGCAGGCCGGGCAACGCCCCGCCGATCTACGGCGCTCGGGAACTGGCGGACATGGAATTGGCCGTGATCGAAGCCACGGTGACGGTCCAGTACTGGTCACAGCAGGAAGACAAGGCCAACAACATGGTGCAGATGCTTGCGAGCCAGCCGGCGCAATCACCCCGCGACTCGATCATGATGAACCTGGCGACCAGCCAGCTGCACCGCTCGGCGGGCGCCCGGCTCGAGGCAGGGTTGGTGCTCGAGCGAGCCAAGCAACGCCTGGAAGGCATGCGCCAGATCAACGAACCGCTGACCGCGCAGGTCGTGCGCTGAGCGGCGTCGGTGGTGAGAATCGAACCGCGAGGAATTCCAAGGCCCTGGGCGGCGAGCCCGGGGCCTTGTTCTTGACGGCTTCGCTCAACCCGGGTCAGACTTCCACGATCATCGCCACCGAGTTGCCGCCGCCGAGGCACAGGCCGGCGAGGCCCCGCTTGCCGCCGGTGCGCTTGAGCTGGTGGATCAGCGTCGTGAGCACACGGGCGCCCGAGGCGCCGATGGGGTGCCCCAGCGCGATGCCGCCGCCGCAGATGTTCAGACGCTTCTCGTCGATGCCCAGGGCCTTGATGTTGCAGAGCACCTGAGCGGCGAAGGCCTCGTTGATCTCGAAGAGGTCGATGTCCTTGACCGCCAGATTGGCCTTGGCGAGGGTCATCTTCACACCCTCGATGGGCGCGGCGAAGATGTCCTTGGGGGCCACGCCGCTGGTGGCGTACGCCAGAATCCGGGCGACGGGCTTGACGCCCAGGCGCTCGGCCGTTGCGAGGCTCGCCACCGCGACGGCGGCGGCGCCGTCAGAGATCTGGCTGGCGTTGGCGGCGGTGACGGTGCCGTCCTTGTCGAACACCGGGCGCAGCTTGGAGACTGATTCGAGCGTGGTGTCGGCGCGGATGCCCTCGTCGGCCGCGACGCCCGGGGACCGCTTGTCGAGGCACTGCTCCCCGCTGAGCGCGACGATCTCCCCTGCGAAGTGCCCTGCCTTGGTGGCCTCGGCGGCCCGCTGGTGGCTCTGGACGCTGAAGCGGTCCTGCTCGGCGCGGGAGATCTCGTGCTTGCGGGCGATGTGATCCGCGGCGTTGCCCATGGCCCACCCCTCGAACGCGCACCGCAGGCCGTCGTAGGCCATGTGGTCTTCCATCGTCGCCGGGCCGTACTTCACTCCCTCGCGGACCCGGGCGAAGTGGGGCGCGCCGGTCATGTTCTCCATGCCGCCGGCGATGACCACTCGCTGATTGTCGCCCGCTTTGATCGACTGCGCCGCCAGCATCACCGCCTGCAGCCCGGAGCCGCACACCTTGTTGACCGTCTGGGCCGACATCGTGTCCGGCAGCCCGGCCTTGAGCGCCGCCTGGCGGGCGGGGTTCTGCCCGACGCCCGCCTGCAGCACGCAACCCATGATCACCTCGTCCACTTCTTCCTTCAGCTTTGGCTGCGCCGCGAACAGCGCGCCGATGGCGTACGAGCCGAGCACCGGCGAGGGAACCTTGCTCAGGCCGCCGAAGAACCGCCCGATGGGCGTCCGCTTGGCGGCGAGGATGACGGGCGTCGTCGAACCGGTCGTGGCCATGGCTGTTTCCTGTGCAGTTCGTTCCCGGATGGTCTACCGCCCCATGGTAGCGCACCGCAACGCCGAGGCCCCCGCCGGAGGGGCGGCGAGCGGCCCGTCCCGACCGCCAGCGTCGCGCCCACCGACGCCGCGGCTACGCTACCGCGCTGCATTCGACGCGGCGCCGCACCCAACTCGCACGGACCGTTCACATGCCACTCTCGTTCGACACGCTCCAGCAGGTTCACCTCCCGGCCGACAGCAACCAGGCGCTGGGGCTCGGCCAGTTCGCGGTCGCTTTCATGCACGGCAAACCCGGGAGCACGGGCGGGCGCGGGGAACCCGACGCGGCGGTGCTGGAGCGGACCAACCTGTTCCACGTTGACTCGGTGATCTGCGGGGTCTCGGCCCTGGCGGTCAAGACCAACGCGCCCACCGTGCTGCGGAACGAGGCGCTGCGCTACCGCGTCGCGTCCGGCGGCTTCGGCTCCCTCGCGGGCCCAGGTGGCGCGCCGCGCCTGGGCGTGCCTGTCTTCGGGAGCACGGTCGACGTCATGCCCGAGAAGGCCATCCTGGCCAACAGCTCCGCCGTGCGCGAGTGGGACAGCAACGGCACGAACTTTGGGTACAACCCCGCCCTCGGGCACACCGCCGGGGAGTTCGGCCACAACGACTTCTACCCCGTGGCGGTGGCAGCGGCCCAACTCGCCGGGCGCGACGGAGAGTTCGCCCTGCGCGGGATGATCCTGCTGGACGAGATCCGCGGGCGGCTGGCCGAAGTGTTCAGCCTCAAGACGTACAAGATCGACCACGTGCTGCACGGGGCGATCGCCTCGGCGGCGACGTACGGCGCGATGCTCGGCGCCACGGCCCAGCAGATCGAGAGCGCCATCGGCATGGTCGTGGCGCACCACGTGCCGTTCCGCGCGATCCGCGCCGGCAAGCAGCTGAGCGATTCCAAGGGCGCGTCGGCAGCCATCAGCACGGAGGCGGCGATCGTCTGCATGCAGCGTTCGATGAACGGGTTCATCGGGCCCAAGGACATTTTCCGGAACCCCGAGGCGGTCTTCTGCCTGTTCGGCAAGCCCGCGGGCAAGGGCGTCAGCCCGTTCGATCTGGTGCTGTCGCGCGCCGGGCGCGACTTCGCCGTCATGGGGATGCACTTCAAGCTCGGCCTGTACGAACACCAGTCGGCCGGCGCGCTGGCGGCGCTGCTCTCGCTGCTGGAGCGCTCGCCCGGACTGCTCGAAGCCGCGGACGGCGCCCGGATCTCGAAGATCGTGATCAAGGCCTACGAGCCGGCCTTCGGCATCATCGGTGACCCGGCCAAGCGCGACCCGCGCACCCGCCAGAGCGCGGACCACTCCATGTGCTTCATCGTCGCCCGGCTGCTCAAGCGGTGCCTGGAGAGCAAGTCGGCCGACTGGGCCCGGAACATGCTCGGCCCCTACGACTACCACGCCGACGCCATCGGCGACCGCGCCACCCGCGCCTTGATGGCCAAGATCGAGTTCCAGCACGGCGGGCCTGAGTACGACGCCAAGTACCCCGAGGGCATCCCAACCAGCATGGTCATCACCGACGACCGCGGAGGAGTTCACGACTCCGGGCTGGTCATGTTCCCCCCCGGGCACGCCCGCAACGCTGACGCCGATCTCAAGGCCCTGCTCAACCACAAGTTCAAGCTGCTCGGACACCTGGGCGTTGCGGACCCGATCGGGCTCATCCGTCGGCTCA
>JAEUIX010000085.1 GCA_016794945.1 Phycisphaerae bacterium | reverse complement strand
GTGAAGTCAAGGGTGATGGTGAGGCTGTTGATGTTGTTGACCACAGAACTCACGATGACGAAGAACGCGGGGAAGCCGGCGTCGGGGTAGGTCGTCGAGGTGCCCAGCAGGTGCAGCGGGCCGGGGGTCGGTGCACCGATGCCCGTGCCCCAGCTCGTGCCGCCGAACTGCGGACCGGCCGCGCCGATCACGGTCACCGGCTGGTCGATGAAGAAGTCAGCGGAAGCGACCGTGGTGGCGCCGAGAACGGCGACAGCGCCCGCAACGACAAAACGCGACATAACCATGTCTCTCTCTCCTCTCGCCGCGGCGAAAACCGCGGGTCTGATTGGCACCCCGGCCCACGAGACGCTCGTCGGGCCCGGAGTAGGCCAGAGCGTACACGAATTCGCGGGGTTTGCAACCCCGGGAGAGGAAATCCACAAAACCGTCGAATTCCCGTGTGAACCTGGGCGATTGGGCGTGTCTGGAGTTGCCCGGCGTTCGCCGGAAACCGCCCAGATTACCGCTTGTGCATGATGAACAGGTAGTTGAAGCCCCGCAGGTAGAAGCCGTGCTCTTCGGCCGTGCGCCGCCAGTTTCCCCTTTGGAGTTTCTGGTTCCGGCGCACCACGGCGATGATGTCCACGGCCTCGAAGCGCTGGCGGAGCAGGCCGAACAGTTCAAAGCCGATGGGCATGAAGCCGGTGCCGGTCCGCCACGAATCGCTGACGTAGAGCGCCATGTGCCGGTCGGGGCGCAGCACGCGGTCGATCTCGCCGATGACTCGGTCCATCGCGGCGTAGTACGCGCGCCCGTGGTCGGCTCCGCCCGCGTCCAGTTTGCCGATGCACTCGGGGTGATCGCTGTAGTCGATGTGCGTGGAGTACGGCGGGTCGACGAACACGAAGTCCGCCGTGCGGTCGCCCAGCGGCAGCCTTCGCGCATCGGCCTGGCGGATGTCGGGCCGGCTCGGCGCCAGGTCGAAGCCGATGCCCGTGCGTCCCGCATCGGCGCACACGTCCAGCGTCGTGCCGCTCCCGCACATGGGATCGACCACCACGTCGCCGGGCTTGGTGTACCGCAGGAGCAACTGCAGAATCACCCACGAGGGCGTGGCCCCCGCGTAGTCGCGGTGCCCCTGCATGCCGGAGCGCGACCGGTGCTGCACCCCTCGCTCGTCGATCCACGACTGGTAGTGCTGGCTCGGGTATTCCCACAGCGTCGTCGCCTGCGGCTGCACGGGCGAGGGTCCGGCCGTGGGCAGGCCGCGCCGTTCGCGCTGCTGCTGCTTCAGCACGTCCCGGTACGGGCGCTTTCTCGGTTCGGGTCGCGCCACGGTCAGGCCCCGATCCCCAGCGCCGCCAGCACGCTCCGGCGCGCCGCCTCCAGCGGCTGGGCCAGTTTGGCCCCCGCGGCCCGGGCGTGCCCGCCGCCGCCGAGGGTCTGGCAGGCCGCGGCGACATCGACGGCATCGGCCCCCGGCTTGCTGCGCAGGCTGGCCTTGGTCAGAGGCTTGTCGGACCCGGCGGGCGACTGCTCCGAGAGGATGACGCTCACGCGGACGGAAGCGACCGCCAGCGCGTGCTGGCTGAAGCCGCCTGTATCCTCGCCCTCGGCGCCGCAGGCCTTGTAGTCGGCGTGGCGCAGCGTCATGACGCAGGCGTGGCCGCCGCCCCGATCGGCCGGCAGCGCTACCAGTTCGTGCGACGCCAGCGCCCGGGCCAGCAGCGCCAGCCGCCCCGGCGCATCCTGCTGCTCGATCAGTTCGTACAGCCCCGGGGCGTCAACGCCGGATTCCAGCAGGTCTGCCGCCAGGCGGAGCGTCGCGGGCGTGACATTCGAGAACTTGAACCAGCCCGTGTCCGTCCCCAGGCCCAGGTACAGCGGCTCGGCCAGGTCCTTCGGCAGCGGCCCGCCTTCGAGCCGCAGCGCCAGCCGGGCGATCCGACCGACCACCTCGGCCGTCGCGGCCGCCTTGGCATCGATGCACCGCACCGACGCGACGTCCTCATCGCCGCTGAGGTGGTGGTCGATGATCACCGTGCGGCTGGTGCGCTGGCGCACCCAGGGGGCGAGCTGCTCGAGTTGAACCCACGAGCCGGTGTCGGCGATGACGAGGCGGTCGAACTCGCCCGGGGGCGGCGTTTCGCCGGTCGAGAAGCTCAGCACTGGGACCGTGCCGGCGATCCGGCCGAGCCACGCCGGGAAAGGACCCACGAGCCACACCTGGGCTGCGGCGCCCAGATGCTGCATCAGCCGGGCCAGCGCGATCACCGAACCGACGGCATCGCCGTCGGGCTTGGCGTGCGTCAGGATGAGGGTCGAGCGCGCCCCGCGGAGCAAGTGTGCCACCTCCGCGTCGGTCGCCGATGGGCGGTAAGGGCCGCGGCTCATGCGGCGCTCCCCGCCACCGCCGGGCCGTCGGCCAGTTCGCGCACGCGCCGGCAGTCGCGGTCCATCTGCTCCAGCAGCGCGGGCAGACCTGAGAACCGGGCCTGGTCTCTCAGGAACGCCGTGAAATCCAGGCGGATCGGCCAGCCATACTCGTCCAAACCATCGATCGGCGCCCAGGGGGCGTCGGGGGCGCGAAGGTCCAGCAGGTGCGCCTCCAGCGCGCGGCCCTGACCGTTGAACGTCGGTTTGGTGCCCACGCTCACGGCCGCGGGAACGCTTCGGCCGCCGGGCAGGAGCGCCACGCCCGCGTACACGCCGTCGGCCGGAAGCAGATGCGGCGCGTCGATGTTGGCGGTGGGGTAGCCGATGGTGCGTCCGCGCCGGTCGCCCCGGCGCACGACGCCGGCGATCTGGTAGGGCCTGCCGAGCAGGCGAGCCGCATCGCGGACGCGCCCGTGGCGCACCAGCCAGCGGGCGACGGTGCTTCGGGCCGGGACGATCGTGTGGTCTTCCAGCGTTGCCTCGACAGGCTCGACGATCGAGACGCCGAAGCCGCGCGAACGGCCCAGCGCCGCCAGCAGCCCGGCGTCGCCCGCACGCTCGCGCCCGAAGCGGAAATCGGGGCCTTCGACGATGGACACCGGGCCGAACCGCTCGACGACCCAGTCGATGAACCCCTCGGGGCTCATCGCCAGGCGTTCGGGGGTTGGTTCGAGCCGCTCGACCACGTTCGCCCCCGCCGCGGCCAGCCAACCGCAGCGCTGCTCGAACGTGCTCAGGGGGGCCGGTTCCGACCCGGGCCGAAGCACGCTCAACGGGTGCGGGTCGAAGACCAGCGCGACGACTCGGCCGCCGGGGCCGACCGCATCCCGGGCGACCCGCACCAGGGCCGCGTGCCCGATGTGAACCCCGTCGAACGAGCCGATCGTCACGGCGGTCGGGCCGGCGGCCATGCGCTGTGCGGGGTGCGGCGGGGGGCTCATGGATACAAGGCTACGCCGTCGGCGGGCGGGCTCGCTCCGGCGGTGCCGGCACGAGAGCCGGAGCCGGTCCGGGCGACACTACACTCCGGGCGGACCGGGGCGCGGGCAAGGGCGAAAGGACTTCGATGGGCTGGTTCGGGCGAAAGTCGGCGGCGACGGTCAATCCTCCGCACGCGGCGCCGGTCCCGGTTCGGGTCTCCGGCGCGGGGGAGCCCCGGGTGCAGGAGATCGGCGCCGAGATGCTCACGCGGGCGCGGTCGCACAAGAAAGGCCTGCTCTCGACGCAGTTCTACAGCGATGCGCTGATGAACTGGTCCATGAAGGACCAGAACTTCAAGGTGCAGCTGTTCCGCTTCGTCGACGCGTTCCCGGTGCTGCGCGACGCCGACGACACCTTCGACCACCTCAAGGACTACCTGTCGCAGCCGGGCGTGACGGTTCCCGGGCCGATCGCGCTGGCGCTCAAGGCCGGCGGCCTGGCCAAGGGGCTGGCGGTCAAGACCATTTCCGGGCAGATCACCGGCATGGCCGGAAAGTTCATCGCCGGCACCGACGCCGCCAGCGCGCTGGACAACCTGCGACAGCTCTGGAACGACGGCATCGCCTTCAGCGTCGACCTGCTGGGCGAGGCCTGTGTCTCGGACCGTGAGGCCGACGAGTACCAGGCCAAGTACCTCGACCTGATCGGCAACCTGCCGGGGCAGGTCGCTTCGTGGCCCGCCAACCCGCGCCTGGAGTCCGACCACCTCGGCCCGGTGCCCCGGGTCAACGTGAGCGTCAAGATCTCATCGCTCTCGGCCCGCTGCGACCCGATCGATTCGGCCGGCGCCCAGCGCGACCTCATGAAGCGGCTGCTGCCGATCCTCCATCGCGCCGCCGAGGGGGGCGTCTTCGTCAACTTCGACATGGAGCAGTTCGGCTTCAAGGACTTCACGCTCGACCTGTTCCAGGCCTGCTGCGAGAAGGTCCCCTTCCACGCCGGGCTGGCGATGCAGGCCTACCTGCACAGCGGCGAGGCCGACGCACGGCGCATCGCCGAGTGGGCCCGACGCACCGGACGCGTCGTCACCGTCCGCCTGGTCAAGGGTGCGTACTGGGACTACGAGGTCATCAACGCCGAGCAGCGCGGCTGGCCCGTGCCCGTCTGGCCCACCAAGCGACAGACCGACGCCTGCTTCGAGCGCATGACGCAGATCCTGCTCGACGCCACGCCGCGCAAGCCCGGCGAGGGTGGCGTCAAGCTCGCCCTCGGCTCGCACAACGTGCGCAGCATCGCGGCGGCGATCGCCGCCGTCGAACAGCGCGGGCTGCCCCACAGCGCGCTGGAGCTGCAGATGCTCCACGGCATGGCGGACCAGCTGAAGTACGCCGCGGCGGACATGAACCTGCGGATCCGCGAGTACGTGCCGGTCGGCCAGATGATCCCGGGCATGGCCTATCTGGTGCGGCGGCTGCTGGAGAACACGTCCAACGAATCGTGGCTCAAGGCCGGTTTCCTCGACAACGCCGACCCGGCGCGCCTGCTGGCCTCGCCGCACGAGCCGACGGGCACGCCGCCCAGCGGCGCCGGCGGCAGCGGGGGGATCGAACTGGAAGGCGGCGGCCGCTCGACGGGCACCAACCCCGAGAAGCACGCCCTGTCGAGCGCCGTGCCCGGCGTGGGCGACGGGCGGCCGTTCTTCAACGAGTCGTTCCGGGATTTCTCGCGGCGCGACCAGCACGCGGCCTTCGAAGCCGCGGTGCGCTCCGCCGTCGTGCCCCGTGTCGCCAATGACCGCACGCCCAAGGACGCCGCCGACATGGTCGGCGCGGCGGCGGGTGCGTTCCCCGCGTGGCGCGACGTCGATCCGCTCGAGCGCGCGCGGGTGCTGGTGCGGGCGGCCGCGGCCATGCGCGAGCGTCGCGACGAGCTGTCGGCGGTGATGGTCAAGGAAGCCGGCAAGACCTGGCGCGAGGCCGACGCGGACACCTGCGAGGCGATCGACTTCTGCGAGTACTACGCCCGCCAGGCGGTGGCGCAGTTCCGGCGGGAGCGCATCGGCCGGTTCATCGGCGAGCTCGACGAGCAGTTCTACCAGCCCCGCGGGGTCGCGGTGGTGATCAGCCCCTGGAACTTCCCGCTTGCGATCTGCTGCGGCATGACGGTCGCGGCGATGGTGACGGGCAACACGGTCGTCGTGAAACCCGCGGAGCAGACACCCGGCGTGGCGAACCTGATGGTGCAGATCCTCCGCGCTGCGCTGGCCGGCACGCCCGGCCTGGACTCGCGGGCCGCGTCGGGCGTCGTGCAACTGTGCCCCGGCCCGGGCGAGACGACCGGCGCCGCCCTGGTGCGCGACCCGCGGATCGCGCTGGTGGCGTTCACGGGCTCGCGCGACGTGGGGCTGGACATCCTCAGCGCCAGCGCCCCGGCTTCCCCGTTCTCGCCCGGACGGCCCGCGCCGCCCACGCACCTCAAGAAAGTGGTGTGCGAGATGGGCGGCAAGAACGCCGTCATCGTCGATACGTCCGCCGATCTCGACGAGGCGGTGCTCGGCGTGCGCCACTCGGCCTTCGGTTTCCAGGGTCAGAAGTGCTCGGCCTGCTCGCGCCTGATTGTCGTGGATCCCAACGGCCCCGCCGGGCCGGCGATCACGCACCTGCGCCAGCGCCTGGTCGAAGCGATGGGCGCCCTGACCATCGGCGACCCCGCGCTGCCGGGCACCGACATCGGCCCGGTGATCGACGCCGAGGCCAAGGCCAAGATCCTCGGCTTCGTCGAGCGCGCCGCCGCGTCGGGCCTTTCGCACGCGGCCCTGCCCGTGCCCGAGGGCCTGGAACGCGCCACCGGCCGATCGTTCGTCGGCCCGCACGTCTTCTGGACCGTGCCGCCCGAGCACGAGCTGGCCCGCGAGGAGATTTTCGGCCCGGTCCTGGCCGTCATGCACGCCGAGTCGTTCGACCGCGCCCTGGAGATCGCCAACGGCCTGCCCTACAAGCTCACCGGCGGCCTGTTCAGCCGCAAACCCGCCCACATCGAACGCGCCAAGAACGAGTTCCGCGTCGGCAACCTGTACATCAACCGCGGCATCACCGGGGCGCTGGTGGCGAGACAGCCCTTCGGAGGCTTCGACATGTCCGGCGTCGGCTCCAAGGCCGGCGGACGCGACTACCTCCTGCAGTTCGTCGAGCCCAGGGCCATCTGCGAGAACACGATGCGCCGCGGCTTTGCCCCGGAACTCTGACCCATCCGGACGCGCCGTCATGGAATCGGCCCTCCACCAGGGACTCAAGGCCGCCGCCCTCGAATGGCTCTTCGCCGCCGCCGGCTGCAGTGCCGCCGCGGCCGAAGTTTCCTGCCCTCTGTCGCGCCGCAGGGTTGACGCCGCGGGGTACCTCGACGCCCTGCCCGCCCGCCGGCGCGACGCGTCGTTGCCGAAGGGGCTGCGCGGGCCGTCGGCCGGCACGATCATCATCGAGTGCAAGGTGTCGCGGGGCGATTACCGGGGCGATGCGGCGCACGCCGAGGCGCTGCTGGCGCAGCGGCGCCGGGCCGAGGAGCACCTGCGGCAGATCGAGTCGCAGTACGTCCGCACGCTCGAGCCCCACCTGCGCCGGAGCGACGGCCGGCTGTTCGCGGAGATGGAAACGTGGGACTTCGAGCGATCGGCCTCGGAGCGGTACCGCGCTGAGGTGCGCCGCGTGCGCCGGCTGGAACGGGCCATCCACGGCAGCACCAAGTTCTTCATGATGGCGCGCTACAGGCTGGCCGGTCGGCTGTACCTCCTGGCGCCGGCGGGCCTGCTCAGCGAAAGCGAGATCCCCACCGGCTGGGGCCTGCTGGAGCGGCCGGGCGACGGGCCCGTGACCGTCCGCCGCGAGGCGCCGCCGCTGGACGTGCGCCCGGAACGCGTGCAGCGTTTGCTGCGCAACATCGCCGTCGCGGCCTCGGCTCCCCAGCGCCGCGCCGCATGCCCGCCCGACGCCGGGCCCCTCACGCCGCCCGGTCCGCCGGCGGTCGCGTGAGCCAGCGCAGCATCGCCCCGACCAGGATCAGGTAGCAGCCCAGCCACCCCCACCCCAGCGTGCTGCAGTAGTTCGGCCACTGCTGAAGCGAATCGCGCGACGGCCACAGGCCGCCCAGCGCCGAGCCGATCAGCGGCAGGTTCACCGCCACGATCAGCCGGATCATCGGACCGCCCGGCCGGTGGCACGCGATC
>JAEUIX010000081.1 GCA_016794945.1 Phycisphaerae bacterium | reverse complement strand
ACCTCGCCGGCCGACAGCGGGTCGTCCGAGTCGCGCCCCATCAGCGTGGGCAGGTCGAAGGCGGTCGAAAGCCCGGTGTTCGCGGCGGTGGAACTGCGTGCTTGCTCGAGGAGGTACTTGAACCGGCGGTTGGTGTCGTCGGCCGAGCCGAAGCCGGCGAACTGCCGCATGGTCCACAGGCGCGTGCGGTAGCCCTGGGGGAACAGACCGCGCGTGAACGGGTACTGGCCCGGCATGCCGCCCTTGCCGAGGTGCTCGTCGACGGCCTTGGGCGACTTGAGGCTTTCGGCCACCTGCCCGGAGGGCCCGTGTTCCGGACCGTACACCGGGTTCAGAATCAGGCCGGAAATGGTCACGGCTTGGGGGTCGATCTTGCCCGGCTTGTTCGTGCCCGGTGCCGGGCTGGTGTTGGTGAACACAGCGCCGGCGGGGTGGTCCTGCGGCAGCGGCTTGCCGGTGGCGGGGGGGCGGTCGTTGGGGGAGAGCGTGGACATGCGAAGTGGCTCCCGGGCGCCGGCGGGCGCGATCGTGCTGGCCGAATGCTAGGAATGGCCCGCCCGTCGCGGCCCCAAGGCCGGCGTCGCTAGCCTTGCGGGCAACGCCCCTCCGCCCGACCGCACAAGGACGTGCTCGTGGTCATTCAGGACAACCAGGCAGCCAACGGTTCAACCAGGGCCAACCTTCGCCGGTCCATGATCGACGTGGCCGGGTACGCCCTCATGGTCGGCGTGGGGGAGTTCTACCTTCCGGCGTTCGTGCTGGCGCTGGCCCTGGGCGAGATCGCCAGCGGCCTGGTCGCCACGCTGCCGCCGGTCGTGGGCGCCGCCGCGCAACTGCTCAGCGCGCGGGGCGTGCGATGGCTCCGGTCGCACAAGGCCTGGGTGCTCATCATGGTGGGCTGCCAGTCGTTGAGTTTCGTGCCGTTGATCCTGGGCGCGGCGGTCGGGACGATGCCCGCGTGGGCTGTGTTCCTGGCCGCCAGCGCGTATTGGACCGCCGGCTTGGGCGCCGGCAGCGCCTGGAGCACGCTCATCGCGACGCTCGTGCCGCGCCAGATGCGGGCGACCTGGTTCGGCAGACGCCAACGCGTCTACCAGCTCTGGTCATTGGCGGGGTTTGTGCTCGGCGGGGTGATCCTGGGGGCCGCGGCGGGCGGAGCCGCCACCGGCGAGGCAGACCGCGCCCGTGTCTTGTGGGCGTTCACGGGCCTGTTCGTGCTCGCGGCGCTGGCGCGGGGCATGTCGTGGGTGCTGCTGCGCCGGCACGACGAGCCGGAGCCGATGCCCAAGGGGCACCGACCGGTCGGCTGGCGGGAACTCTGGCGCCGGTTGCGGGCCCGGGGCGATGCGGCGCGCGACGTGCGGCTGATCGCGTACATGCTCGCGGTGTCGTTCGCGGCCAACTTCGCGGCGCCCTACATCAACCCCTACGTGCTCGGCCACATGGAGACCGGCTACGTGTGGTACGCCGTCCTGATCGGGACCGTGATGGCGACCAAGGTCGTCACCCTTCCGGCGTGCGGGCGATTCGCCAAGCGGCGCGGCCCGGCCCGATTGCTGATCATCGGCGGGATCGGGATGACGCCGATCGGGTTCATGTGGATGGCCAGCCCGTCGTACGCGTGGCTGGTCGGCGTGCAAATCTACTCGGGCGTCGTCTGGGGCTGCTACGAGCTGGCCGTCTGGCTGCTGCTGCTGGAGCACCTCAAGGAGAACGAGCGGACGAGCCTGGTTTCCTGGCAGCTGTTCTTCGAGCGGTGCGCCATCGCTCTGGGCTCACTGGCGGGCGGCTGGGCGTTGCACCGGGCCGACGCGGCCGATGGTCGCCCGCCGCTGGAGGCGTACCAGGCGATCTTCGGCGTCAGCTCGCTCCTGCGGCTGGCGACCCTGCCGTTGCTGTGGCTCGTGGTCGCCCGTCCCCGGCGCGACGCGGCGGAATCGGCCGCGGTGCTGCGGTCGCCGACGACAGCCGCCGTCCGGCTGGAGGAACGCTCGCCGGAGTGATCGGCGGTACGCTGTCGGGCGACAGGAGCAGGTCATGCGCGTTTCGTTCTTCGGGGCCAGCGGCGAAGTGACCGGATCGAGCTACCTCGTCGAGGTAGCCGGTGCGTCCGTGCTGGTCGATTGCGGCTTGTTCCAGGGCGGCGCCAAGGCGGAGCTCAAGTGCCGCAGGCCGTTCTGCTTCGACCCGACCCGCTTGTCGGCGGTCATCCTGACTCACGCGCACCTCGACCACAGCGGCCGCCTGCCGCAACTGGTCAAGCGCGGGTACCGCGGCCGGATCACGACCACCATCCCTTCGCTGCCGCTGGCAGACATCCTGCTCCGCGACGCGGCGTACCTGCAGAAGGCAGACATTGAGCGACTCTGCAGGAAGCGGCGGCAACGCGCCGGCGACCGGCCCTGCCCCGACGCCCAGCCGCTGTTCACCGACGAGGACGTGACGGCGGCGCTGCGGCTGTTCACCTTGGCGCCCTACGGCAAGGCCGTGCCGGTGGCGCCCGGGTTCGAGGTAACGTTTTTCGACGCCGGCCACATCCTCGGCTCTTCGTCGCTGCTGCTGCGGCTGCGCGACGGCGGCAAGGAGCGCACGATCGTCTTCAGCGGCGATGTCGGCGAGCGACACATGCCGCTGCTGCACGACCCGGTGACCCCCGGCGGTGTCGGCCCCGCGCCCGACCTGGTGATCCACGAGAGCACCTACGGCGACCGGGACCACAAGCCGCTCGACGCGACTTTCAGCGAACTCGACGCGGTCGTGGAAGCCGCCCGTGCCGACGGCGGCAGGGTGCTGATCCCGTCGTTCGCGATCGGGCGCACGCAGACGCTGCTGTACTACTTCCTCCAGCGTTCCAGAGCACGGAAACTGGGAATGCCCGTGGTCCTCGACAGCCCCATGGGCATCGCCGCCACGCGCCTGTACCTCGACCACAAGGACCTGCTCGACGACGCCGCCCGCGCGCTGATCGACGGCGGGGCGATTCAGTTTCCTGAACTGCGGCTCAGCAGGACCGGCGAAGAGAGCCGCGGGCTCAACGACCTCAAGGGCCCGGCGGTGATCATCGCCGGGGCCGGCATGTGCAACGGCGGGCGCATCGTGCACCACCTTCGGCAGCACCTGCACAAGCCCAACACGCACGTGGCGATCGTCGGCTACCAGGCCGAGGGCACGCTCGGCCGGCGCCTGGTCAACCGCGATCCGGTCGTTCGGATCCACCAGCAGGAGATCGAGGTGCGGGCGCAGATCCACACCCTCGGCGGCCTTTCGGCGCACGCGGGCCGATCCACGCTGCTGCACTGGCTTGCGCCCCTGCTCTCCGGCGGGTCGCGGCCGACCGTCGCGTTGACCCATGGCGAGGACAAGCAGCGCCAGGCGCTGGCCGCGGGCATCGTGGAGCGATACGGCGTGCCGGCGATGCTGCCGCGATTCGGCGAGCACATTGACCTGTAGCCGCGGGCGGGCCCTGGGCCGGGCCCGAGCGGGCTCACTGGTCGACTTTCAGCGTCGCGTCCTCGAGCATGTAGAGGCCCAGCAGCCAGCCGCCGTCCTCGTACGGCTCGACCTTGAACCGGCCGCGCATCGTGCCGTGCGTCGCCAGGCGGGCCGAATCCGGCGGCTTCTTGGCCAGCCGAACCTCGATGGCGTCGTAGGGAGTGGGGGGCACGCCGATGCAGCAGCCGTCCCACTGGTTCAGCATCATCAGCATTTCCTTCGGGTCCGTCGCGGTCAGCGGGAACGCCACGTACCCGGTGATCACCACGTGCGCCCCGTCGAACATCGTCACGCGCTGCGGCAGGCGCATCTGGCCCATCCTGGGCTTGTATGTCTCCTGCGCGGACACCAGCAGATCCCACGGCAGCACGAAGGGGTCCTCCTCGGTGCCGGAGCCCTTGATGGCGAACCGACCGTCGAGCATCAGCACGCCGTCGGACCGCTTCTCGGCCTTGGCGGGCATGATCTTGTCGCCGTTGAAGACCGGGTGCGCCGGGATGGCGTACTCACGAACCCCCGGCGATGCCGGCGTGCTGGCCGCGGGCACCGCCGGCGCGGGCTGCGTGACCGCCGGCGGCGGCGATGGCTCGACGGGACGGGCAGCAGCCGGAGCGATCTCGACGGGCTTGGCGGGCGCCTCCGGCGCGGGGGCCGCCGGGGCGCTCGGCATGGTGTCCGCGGGTTTGGCGGCGTCGGCTCCCTCGAACTTCACGATGGGCGGCGGAGCCGCGGCCGGGCCGGCCGGCGGCTTCTGTTCCACTTGCGGCGCAACGGCGGGCTCGACGGTGGGCGTCACGGGCGCGGGGCGCGGCTCTGGGCGGGCGGGCGCCGGTTCGACACGCGACGAACGGGGCGACTCCTTTCCCGGGCCTCTCGACGGCAGCCAGAACAACGCCGCTGCTGCGGCGGCGACGATCGCTGCGATGGCGAGCCAGAACCACTTCATAGGCGCATCCAGGGTGTGTTACCGGCGAACTCCCATGGAGTTTACGCGAGCGGGCGAAGGTTGCGGCTGACCGGCGTCGCGTACGCCCGCGCGGCCGGCAAGACGCCGGCCATCGCCGCAAGGACCACTGTCGCCCCGGTCAACACCAGCGACCACCGCAGGAACACGGCCGGGTCCGGCCGCACCACCAGACCGTAATCCCGCAGCAGCACCGCCGCCACCGCCTGCACCGCCAGGTACCCCAGCGCGATGCCCACGCCCGCCCCGAGCAGCCCGATCACCGCCGATTCGCTGAGCACCAGCGAGAAGATCCGGGGCTGGCTGGCCCCCAGCACGCGGAGCACCGCGATCTGCCTCCTCCGCTGCTCCATCGAGTTGTACAGCGCCAGGAGGATGCCGATCCCCGACGACACCAGCACCGCCGCGGCGATCGCCACGACGATCCGGTCGATCGAG
>JAEUIX010000073.1 GCA_016794945.1 Phycisphaerae bacterium | reverse complement strand
GGCACGAACGTCACCGTCGGCGGG
This sequence comes from Phycisphaerae bacterium, assembly GCA_016794945.1. The sequence continues at coordinate 9,264 of JAEUIX010000073.1, read as the reverse complement.
GCCGCGGCGCGACTGCGCACCGGCGGCACGACAAGCGCCATCTCCAATCTCGCTTCTGTGGCCGGTTCGCTGCGGCTCACCGGGTTCGTCATGAGCCTGACACCCGCGGGCGGGGTGTTCGACCTCAGCGGCACGCTGACGCTCGACCCCGGCACGGTGCTGTCGGTGACCGGCAACTACAACCAATCGTCGGCGAGCACGCTGGTGCTCAACATGGACGCCGCGGGCGACACGGGCAAGGGGCGGATCACGGTGTCGGGCGTGGCGTCGGTGGACGGGGCGCTGGTGATCAACTTCCTGGGGCAGTACATCCAGCCGCTGTGCGTGCCGAGCAACATCCTCACAGCGCAGTCGATCAATGGGCTGTTCAGCGCGCTCACGCTGCCGCGGGACGAATCCCGGATCTACGCCACGACGGGCAACAGCTTCCTGCTGGTGGCGCAGAGCCCCGCGGACATCGCGTCGGCGGGCGGGGCGCCGATCCCGGACGGGTTCATCACCGGCGAGGACTTCGACCTGTACATCCAGGCGTTCTTCGCCGAGCTGCGTCGTCCCCCGCCGGACAACACGCTGATCGCCGACCTGGTCAACGACGTGGGGGCCCTGCCCCCGGACGGCTTCCTGACCGGATCGGACTTTGACTACTTCGTGCTGCGGTTCTTCCGAGGCTGCGATTTCTAGGACCGACCTTCTCCGGGGCGAGGCGCCCCGCGCGGGTGCAATCGCACGATCGATCGGGCGTTGCACATCCGTGCGCCTGCTGATCGCCAAGGTCGTTCGGTGGCTGCTGGGGCTGCCCGACCCCGAGCCGGGTGAATCCCGGCCGGAGATCGGCTCGCGCCCTGGATCGCGCGCGCACGGGTCGAACGCTCGGAGGGCCGCGTGATGTTGCTGCCGCTGATCACTGGGATGCTCACGGCCGCCGTATCGCTGATCGCAGCACCGCCCGGGCCGGCACCCGCCCCGAAGGGCTCTGAGCCGGGCCAGGCCGACTTCGCCGCCGCGGCGGACTATTCGGCGAAGCTGGCGGGGCACGCGGTGCTGGTGATGCGCGGCGGGGCGGTGGTATTCGAGCGGTACGACAACGGGTGGTCGGCCGATCGGCCGCACATGCTGGCCAGCGGCACCAAGTCGTTCACGGGGGTGCTGGCGATGGCGGCGGTGCAGGACGGCCTGTTCACGCTGGATGAGCCGGTGTGCGACACGATCACGGAGTGGAAGAGCGACCCGCTGAAGCGGCAGATCACGGTGCGGCACCTGCTGACGCTCTCCAGCGGGTTGAGCCCTCAGGAAGGGAGCCTCGTGCCGGCGCGTCGAAGGGGCGAAGGGGCCGCCGGCGGTGGTCGGGCGGCACGGGACACATTCTCGGCGGCCGTGGCGGCGCCGATGACCGGCACGCCGGGCGGGCAGTTCGCGTACGGGCCGACGCACTATTTCGCGTTCGGCGAGTTCCTGGAGCGGAAGCTGCGTGCGTCAGACAGGCCGCAGAAGACCTTCCTGGAGTACCTGGCGGCACGGTACTTCGACGCGATCGGGCTCTCGACCGGCGCGTTCCTGCTGGACGGGGCTGGTCATCCGAACCTGCCGGGCGGGTGCCGGCTGACGGCCCGCGACTGGGCGAAGTTCGGCGACCTGGTGCTGTGCGAAGGCGCGGTGCGGAACAAGGACGGCACGCGGACACAGTTGATCGAACCGGTCCTGCTGGCCGAGTGTTTCAAGCCCAGCGCCAGGAACCGGCGGTACGGCCTGACGTGGTGGCTGGGCGCCGAGGGCAACCCGGAGGAGTCGCTGACTCCGGATCGGGCCCGGAGGCGCCGCGGAGGCGGGCAGGAGGAGGCGGCGCGGACCGAGGGCCGGTCGGTCGGGCCGGACGGCAAGCCGGTGGTCATGCACATGGCGGCGGGGCTGGGCAAGCAACGGCTGTACGTCCTGCCGCAGTGGGACATGGTGATCGTGCGGTTCGCGGACCTATCGGCCGAGGGGCGGGGCTTCGACGATCGGGAGTTCCTGCGGCTGGCGCTGGGGGCCGATCGGGCCGACGGCGCGGCGGGCCGGGACGCGCCGAAGGACCGCTGATCCGGCCGTACAGTGATCGGTGCACGAGCGCGACGCCAGAGTGCCGGATCACGACGGGCGGGCGGTGGTGCTGTTCGACGGCGTGTGCAACCTGTGCAACGGGTCGGTCCGGTTCATCGTCCGGCGCGACCGGGCCGGGCGCATCGCCTTTGCGCCGCTGGGCTCACCGGCGGCCGCGCGGGTGCTGAGCGCGGCGGGGGTCGAGGGCGTTGCGCTGCCGGACAGCCTGGTGCTGGTGCGGTCGGGGCGGGTGCACGTGTGCTCGGGCGCGGCGCTGCGGATCGCCGGGCTGCTGCGCTGGCCGTGGCCGGTGCTGACGGTGCTGCTGGCGATCCCGTGGCCGCTGCGGGACTGGGTGTACCGGTGGGTGGCGCGGAACCGGTACCGGTGGTTCGGGCGGCGCGAGACGTGCATGATGCCGACGCCGGAGCTGCGGTCGCGGTTCCTGGCGGACTGACAGCCCGGACGGAAAACGCACCGGCCGGCGTGAGCTGATGCGCACGCCGGCCGGACTTGGAAGCAGCGGGTTGCACTTCGATACGACCGGCGGCGAACGGCGGTTCGTCCCGGTGCCGCGCACTACGATATTGGCGTGAATCCGGGCGAAGCACCGAACCCGAACCAACCACGTCCCGGCGCGGGCGCGCCGGGGATCATGCACAGCCTGGGGCAGTTCTTCGGGCACATCGTCAGGGGTGTGCGGACGAAGGTTCCCGGTCCCGGCGAGCCGCGGGAAGTGTCGCGCGAAGTCCGCGAGCAGACGACGCGGACCGAGCAGGGGCGCGTGACCATCCGGGAAACGGTGGTGCGTGAGATCGTGGTGGAACCGGAGCTCCCATCGGCGGGACGGGGCGGCGGCGACAACCGTGCTTCGGGGCCGGCGCCGGGGAGCTGAGCGACCCGCGCAGGCCCGGTGCGAGCAGCCCTCCGGGCCCTACACTGGGCCCCATGGCCGCCTGGTCCCCCAAGACGACGACGCCCGTCCTGACCGCACGCATTCCCTGCTGGCCGCACGGCGACCCGAAGAACCGCCGGATCGTGTCGTACGACGAGTACGTGCGCACGGGCGGGTACGGCGCGCTGCGCAAGGCGATCGAGACGATGACGCCCGAGCAGGTGACCGACGAGGTCAAGAAGTCGGTGCTGCGGGGGCGCGGGGGCGCGGGCTTTCCGACGGGGGTGAAGTGGACGTTCCTGCCCAAGCCCGACGCCGACGGCGAGGGCGGGCAGCGATACCTGGCGATCAACGCCGACGAGTCCGAGCCCGCGACGTTCAAGGACCGGCTGCTGTGCGACTTCGACCCGCACCTGGTGCTCGAGGGCATCGCGCTGTGCTGCTACGCGTGCCGCATCCAGACGGCCTACTTCTACATCCGGGGTGAGTATCACCACCAGGCCGCGGTGATGGAGCGGGCGATCCAGGAGGCGTACCAGAACGGGGTGTTCGGCAAGCAGGGGCTGCTTCGCGGGACGCGGACGAAGAACCGGGACCGGGCGTGGGCGGTGGACTGCTACGTGCACCGCGGGGCGGGGGCGTACATCTGCGGCGAGGAGACGGCGCTGCTGGAATCGATCGAGGGCAAGCGGGGCTGGCCCCGGAACAAGCCGCCGTTCCCGGCGATCAAGGGGCTGTTCGGCCGGCCGACGATCATCAACAACGTCGAGACGCTGGCGCACCTGCCGTTCATCATCACGCAGGGGGCCGAGGCGTTCATGAAGCAGGGGACCGAGAGCAGCATCCAGGGGGCGCCGCCGAGCTACGGCACCAAGCTGATGGGCGTGTCGGGGCACGTGAACCGGCCGGGCGTGTTCGAGTGCGACCTGGGCATCCCGCTGCGGACGCTGATCGAATCGAAGGACTACTGCGGCGGGATGCGGAACGGCAAGAAGTTCAAGGGCGCGATCGCCGGCGGCATCAGCATGGGCGTGCTGGGCCCGGACCAGATGGACGCGGAGATGGACTTCGACATCGGCCGCAAGTACAACGTGCTGGGCCTGGGCACGGCGTGCCCGACGGTGTTCGACGAGGACACGGACATGGTGGCCGTGGCGCGGAACATCGCGCGGTTCTTCAAGCACGAGAGCTGCGGCCAGTGCACGCCCTGCCGCGAGGGCAGCGGGTGGCTGTACCAGCTGATGGTGAAGATCGAAGAGGGCCGTGCGCGGAGCAAGGACCTCGACCTGGCGCTGGAGATCGCCACGAGCATGGGGACCATGCCGGGCACGACGATCTGCGGCCTGGCGGACGGGAACAACTGGGCGATCCGCACGATCCTGAACAAGTACCCCGACGAGTTCCAGGCCCGGGTGCGGCGCACGTTCGTGCCGGTGGGCATCAGCGTCGGGGCCGGCGCCCGCTGAACCCCCGAACGCATGCCCCGGATCAGGCCGCTGGAGCCCGCCGAAGCGCCCGAAGCCAGCCGTGAGCTGCTCGAAGGTCCGCTGCGCCTGCAGCGGTTCAACGTGGTGCGCTCGCTGGCGGCGTCGCCGGCGGCGCTGGAGATGTTCCTGTCCATGAACGCAGCGCTGGGGCGCGCTGCGCTGGGCCCGGTGGAACGCCAGGTGGTGCTGCTGGCGATCAGCGAGGCCAACGGGTCGGCGTACTGCGTCGCGGCCCACGCGGCGCTGGGGCTGACGGTCGGCCTGACGGCCGAGCGGGCCGCCGAAGCCCGGCGAGGGCGCAGCGAGGACCCGGCCCTGGCGGCGCTGGCGGCGTTCGCGCTGGCGGTGCACGAGCAGCGCGGGCGGGTGAGCGATGCGGACGTGGCGCGGTTCCGGGCCGCGGGGTTCGGCGATGCGCACATCGCCGAGGTCGTGGCGCTGCTCGCGCTGGCGATGTTCACCAACACGTTCAATCTGGTGAACGGCACCGAGCCGGACTTCCCGCCGGTGCCGCGGGTGTGAGCCGGGCGGGGCAAAAATGAGCGCCCCGCGACGGGGAGGCAATCCGTCGCGGGGCATTCGCAGGGGCTCGTTGGTCGTCGGGGTGGTTGTCCCCGACGCACACACACTGTGCGATGCGTCGCGGGTCGGTGCCACCGTGTCGGCCGGCGGCGGTGTTCGCGCGTTCGGTCTGCGCGGGCGCGCCCGATAAACCCGGCGTCGCTGCCCGCCGGCCCGGGGAGGCGGTTCGTACAATCGGTCATGGCCAAAGCACGCCGTCGCGGGGCCGGATTCCACAGGGCGATCTTCCCGGGATCGTTCGACCCGGTCACGTTCGGGCACCTGGACGTGATCCAGCGCGGGCGGGCGCTGTTCGACGAACTGGTGGTCGCCGTCGGCCGGAACCCCGGCAAGGACGAGCTGTTCACGATCGAGGAACGCGTGGGGCTCCTGGAACGGCTGGTGGGTGAGATGTGCCGACGGAAACCCGGCTGCCCGGTCCGCGTGGAGGCGTTCCGCGGGCTGACGGTGGACTTCGCGCGGCGACGCCGGGCCACGGTGCTGCTGCGCGGCATCCGCAACCTGTCGGACCTACAGAACGAGGTGCAGCAGGCGGTGACGAACCGGGAAGTGGCGGGGCTCGAAACCGCGTTCGTGGTCGCGGGGCAGAGCTTCGCGTACACGTCCAGCAGCCTGATCAAGCAGCTCACGGCCATGGGGCGCGACCTCAAGCCGCTGCGGACGATGGTGCCGCCGGTGGTGGTGGCGGCCCTGCGCCGCAAGCGCGACGGGCAGCACCCGGCGCTGGCGCGCCTCCGGGAGTCGCGCGACGGCGCGCGGGAGTAGCCTTGTGGCCCCGCCGTCGCGGGGAACCGAGCCATGGACGTGCGCGTGATCAGCATCGGGTGCCTGTCGGCGAACCCCCTGTGGGGGGAGAAGGCCGCGGTGCGCACCGGCCACGCGACGACCACACTGGTGCGGGTGGGACCGACGGTGATCGTGGTCGACCCGGGGTTGCCGGCGCCGGCGCTGGCGGCACGCCTGAACGAGCGCGCCGGCCTCAGCCCCGAGCAGGTGACGCACGTGTTCCTCACGCGTTTTCACCCCGACACCGTTCGGGGGCTGGACCTGTTCCCGGACGCGGCCTGGCTGATCAGCCACGAGGAGCGCGAGGGCATCGGCGTTCCGCTGGCCGAGACGCTGCGCCGCACCGCGCGGGCCGACGCCGAGTCGGGCGAACCGGACGTGCAGACCCGCGCGGCTCTGGAGCGGCAGATCAACCTGCTGCAGCGGTGTTCGGCCGCGCCGCAGCGGCTGGCCGACGGCGTTGACCTGTTCCCGCTGCCGGGGGTGTCGCCGGGGCTGACGGGCCTGCTGCTGGCGGAAGAAGACCGGACGACCCTGGTCTGCGGGGACTCCGTCGCGACGGCCGAGCACCTGGCTCGTGCCATGGTGCTCCCGAACTGCGCCAGCGTGGAGGCGGCGCGGACCAGCTTCGCCGAGGCGGTGGAAGTGGCGGACCTGCTGGTGCTCGGGCGCGACAACATCGTGTTCAACGACCGGTCGGTGATCTGACCGGCGGGGACCTAAACTGGTGCGGTGCGTCTGGCGCGGCCGTCCATTCTCTGGCGATTCATCGGGCGCGAGCTGCTGCGCCTGCTGCTGCTGACCGTGGGCGTTGTGGTCTGCGTGCTGGCGTTCGCGCTGGCGGTCAAGCCGCTGGCCGACGGGCGGCTGTCGGCGCTCGACGCGCTGCGGTTCATGTCGTACGCATCGGTGCCGATGCTGCAGTACGCCCTGCCGTTCGCGGCGGGGTTCGCGGCGACGCTGGCGTACCACCGCATGGGGCAGGACAACGAGCTGACGGCCTGCTACGCGGGGGGCCTTTCGCACCGGGCGATGCTGCTGCCGGCGGCGCTGGCGGGGATCGTGCTGTCGGGGTGCATGGCGATGCTGACGGACCAGGCCATGCCTCGGCTGCTGCGGAACATGCAGGGGATGCTCGCATCGGACGTCACGCGGCTGATGCAGTCGGCCGTCGAACGGAGGCAGGCGATCCGGATCGACGACCGCCGGCTGATCTACGCCGACGACATGCAGTTCCTCCCGCTGGAGCCGGGGTCGCAGGCCGACCAGCACTTCGTGCTCACGGGCGTTGTGGCGGTGGAACTGGACCGGAGCGGTGCGGTGGCGTGGGAGGCGTCCAGCAGGCTGGCGTATGTCTGGCTCTACCGCGACAGCCGGCGGGGGCCGGACGGCCCGGCCGGGGCCGCACCGGCCGCCGGCGCACCCACCAGCACGGCGGTGCTGCTGCTGCGCGATTCGATCGGCGTCAAGAAGGACCGCGGCATCGTCGAGGACAGCGAATCGACGCTGGTGTACCACCTGCCGCGGAACTTCTACGACGACCCGAAGTTCCTCACGTGGGCGGACATGGACCGGGCCCTGCTGCGGCCGGAGGTGATGAACTACATCGACGCGCAGCGCGCCACGCTCGCGACGATGCTCGCCGAGCGGCGGGCGGCCGACACGCTGCGCGCCTCGCTGGGGTCGCGGGGCGCCGTCGAGTTCGCCGGCGGGGGCGGGCGGCGGGTGACGGTGCGCGGCTCGGGGGTCGAGGAGCAGCCCACGCCCAAGGGGTTCTCGGTGCGGGGCCGCAACGGCAACGGCGTCGAAGTCACCGTGGCCGAAGCGGACGGCCGCACGCGCGTGCACCGGGCGCGCCGGGCGTTCGTCAGCCTGCCGTCGACCGGCGACGCCCGGCGGGCGACCGGCACGATGACCATCGCGATGGAGGAGGTGGCCACCACCGGCGGCGGTCCCGAGGGCGATTCGGGTGTGCTGCCGGAGTTCGAGATCTCGGGCCTGGTGCCCTCGCCCGATCCGCTGCCCGCGCTTGCGGGCGCCGATCTGTGGTCGCTGCTGGGCATGGCCGATCAGCGCCTCGGCGCCGGCCAGGCCGATCGGCCGTTGGCCGAGGCGACGGCTCGCCTGCGCCGACAATGCGACGACCTGCGCCGGGAGATCTTCTCCAAGCGGCACGAGCGGATCGCCACGAGCCTGTCGTGCCTGCTGATGACACTGTGCGGCGCGGTGATGGCGATGCGGCTGCGCGACAGCCTGCCGCTCACGGTGTACCTCTGGTCGTTCCTGCCCGGACTGGGGGCGGTGCTCACCATCAACGGGGGCCAGAAGGCGACGTACGTCTACGGGCCGATCGGCCTGGTGCTCCTGTACGGGGGGCTGACGGCCCTGGCGCTGTACGCGTTCATCGAGTTCCGCCGTCTGGCGAAGCACTGAGATGCGCGGCACGAAGGCACATCCCGCCGGCGGGGGTTCGGGCTGGGGCCCGGTTCTCTGGCTGATCGGGATCGTGTCGGTGTTGCGCGTGATCTACCTGGTGGCGCTCTGCCCGTACGACCTCGTGGAGGACGAAGCGTTCTACTGGGAGTGGTCGCGCCATCTCGACTGGAGCTACACCACCAAGGGCCCGGGCATCGCCCTGTGCATCCGCGCCGCGACCGAGCTGTTCGGGTCCGGAGAGGCGGGGATCCGCATGGTCGCGGTGATCAGCATGGCGGTGGCGTCGCTGGCCGCCGCGGGGCTGGCGATGGATGTGTGCCGGCGGCGGCACGCCGGGGTGTGGGCGGCGGGTATGGTGGCGCTGGCGCCGGCGCTGCACATGATGGGGCTGATCACGACGATCGACGGCCCGACGATCGCCTGCTGGGCGGTCGGCTGCTGGGCCGGGTGGCGGGCGCTGATGGCCCGTTCGGGGCCGGCGTGGGTGGCTTTGGCGGCGTCGATCGCGCTGGGCACGCTGGTGAAGTACACCGTGCTGCTGCTGCCGCTGGGCCTCGTGGTGTTCGCGCTGGTGAGCCGAAGCTCACTGCGGGTGCACCCGCGTTGGCGGCTGGGCGCCGGTTTGGTGCTGGTGGCGACGCTCGCGGCACTGGCGCCGGTGGTCTACTGGAACGCCCGCGAGGGCTGGCCGACATTTCGACACCTGGTCGGGCACCTCAACCTGCCCGGCGGCGATCACCCCGGCGCCACGCGATCGGGCTGGGGGTACTCGCCGACGTGGACGCTCGAACTGGCCGCGGCACAGCTCGGGCTGCTCGGCCCCGGCGCACTGCTGGGCGCGGGCGCACTGCTGGTGCGAGGTCGGCGCAGAGCGGCACTCGACGAGGCGCTGGCGCCGAAGGCCGCGGCCTACCTGGGGTGGTGCGCCGCGGGGATCTTCGGCTTCTACCTCGTGGTGAGCTTCATCAACCGCCCGCAGGGCAACTGGCCGCTTCCCGGCGG
>JAEUIX010000069.1 GCA_016794945.1 Phycisphaerae bacterium | reverse complement strand
TCAGCGGCAGCGGGGCGCCCGCGTCGTCGACCGGTACGCAGGCGTGGAAGATGAGCACGTCGTCGCGCCGGGTCCACATGTGCCCGCGCCGGACCAGCCAGCGCATGTGCTCGCGGAGCTTCTGTGAGCGGCGGAAGGAGTCGACGATCAGGTCGAGGCAGCGGCGCTCGGCGTCGTTGAAGGCGTACGGATCGCGCGGGTCGACGGTGGGCAGGCGGGTGTCCAGCAACGGGTAGGAGCGGCCGTCGAGGGCGATGGTGCCGGCCCTGAAGTCGATGCGGTGGAGCAGGCGACGGTGCTCGAGGCCCCACTCCGGGCGGCGGGCGAGCATCTGCCCCTCGGACTTGAACTGCATGATCGCCAGGGCCTTCTGCATCCGCGCGACGGTCAACTGGTCGCGGATGCCCTCGCCCTTGGGCACGAAGCGTTCGGCCGGGTCGTCGCCGTAGCAGTCGCGGACGAGTTTCTCCAGGGGGGTGGTGAGGATGCCGTATCCCTCCTCGAGCTGGGCCGCACGGCGGTAGCGTGCGCTGAAGCGCAGCACGGTCAGCAGGCAGGGTTCGTGCCCCAGCGAGGCGCCCATCCAGATCGCGTCGTGATTGCCCCAGAGGAGGCTGACACGGGGCTGCCGCATCAGGATGTCGATCACCCGGTCGATCCGCGGGCCGCGGTCGCCCAGGTCGCCGGCGACGATGATCTCCGCCGACGCCAGGTGTCGGATGAGGCGCGACGCCTCGCGGATCGCGCCCCAGTCGCGGTCGAAACGGGCCATGTGCTCCAGCATCGCCCGGGGGAACTCCGGCCGCTGGCCCGAGAGCATCTCCACGAACAGCTCGCGGTAGTGGGGGGGCGTCAGCCGTTCGACGCGTTCGCGTCGGTAGGTCCTGCGGAGCGCACGGATGATCTCGCACTGCAGGCCCAGCGTGCGGTGAACCCAGGCGGTCCGCTCGCCCGACGCCACCAGCCCCGGCGACAACGCCGCGAGCGCTTCGCGCGGGTAGTACAGGATGGCCAGGAACCGCTGGCGTTCCTCGGGGCTCAACCGATCGGCGAGCACTCGCTCGACCAGCGGGCGGAGCGCGCCCGAGCCGTTGTGGATCACGTGCCGCAGTTTCTCATCCTCGCCGTGGATGTCGCTGATCACGTGCACCAGTCCCATCGGCAGGTCCAGCGTGGCCCGAAGACCCGCCGCCTCGGCCACCGCGGATTCGACCGTCGGGTACTGCCCGGAGAGGGCCTGGAGCAGGGCCTGGCGGTCGGCGGGCGCGTCGGTCGGGGGCACGATCTTCTGGGACTGGGGCATCGGGCGACATGCTACCGGGTGCGCGGTGACGCTGGATTCCTGACAGGCGGCGGGCCAGTCCGTCGCATGGACACGGGGCGGACCGGCGCAGGCCGGCCGCCGCCGGACGGTCGGGCAGCGTGCCTGCCGTCGGAACCGATCCCCGGGGGTACGCAGGAGCCGAACATGCTCAAGTCCCTTCTCACCGTCGCCGTTCTCGTGGTCTGCTCGCTCGCGTTCACCGGCGCGGTGAGCGCTTCGGCGCCCACCACCCAGGTGCGCATGGAAGCCAAGATGCGCGGCCCGGCCCCGGCCCGGATCGAGGCCAAGGTTGCCTACCGGATGGAAGTCTCCAATGGGCGCACGATGCGGAAGTTCCAGGCGGAGATCTCCCGCGCCGCCCCCGGCGCAACCTTCACAGTCACCCACCTCGGCCAGGTGATCGGAACGATCACCACCAACGCCTTCGGCGCCGGCAAGATCGAGCGCACCTGGCGCTCCGACCTGCCGAACAGCCCCGCGGTGCCCGTCATGGCCGCCGGCGACGCCGTTGCCGTCGGCTCGTTCGCCGGGACGCTGGCCATCGTCCGCTGAGTCGACATCCCCGTTTTCTCAACGGCGCGGAGACCCCGCGCCCGACGACGCCCCGCCCCGGACGAATCCCCCGCGTCCGGGGCGGCGGTGCGCGCCGAGGGCGCGGCGGTCCGGCTACCGTACCCGGCTCACCAAGGGAACCACCATGATCCGATCGTTCGTCGTCGGGTTCGCAGCGCTCGCGGTTGTTGTCGGCGGGTGCGAGAAGAAGGAAGACAGCGCCAAGCGTGCCGTTCGCGCGATCGAGGAGGCGACGGGCCAGAAGATGCCCCCGGAGATGGCGCGGCAACTGACCGAGGCGCAGAACCAGGCGGCCGACGGGCTCCGGCAGATGGCGGAGGGGGCTCGCAAGTCGATCGACGAACTCACGGCCAAGGCTCAGAAGGCGCCCGAGAGCGTGCGCCAGGCCGTCCAGCCGATGCTGGAGGACGCCAAGGCCAAGGCGTCGTCGCTGACGAAGAAGGCCGAGGAGCTGCGCACCGCCGCCATCGAGCAGTGGCAGCCGCTGTCGGAGAAGATCCGCGCCGAGGGCGAGGCGCTCATGAAGCAGCTCACCGAGGCCGCGAAGAAGCTCGGCGGCCAGTAGCCGCCCGAGGGGCCCGCGCGGGCGGGGTCGGTCGTCACTCCTCGAGGTAGGTGTAGCCCTCGAGCCCGTCGTCGTAAAACTTCAGGAGGCTCTTGCCCTCGGCGAGCGTGAGGCGGCCCTGCCTGCAGGCGGCCTCGATGTCCTGCCGCATGGCGCGCTTCATGTCGCCGATGTCGTACTGGACGTACTGGAGCACTTCCTCGACGGTGTCGCCCTCGATGACCTCGTCGATCTCCCACTGGCCGTCGGCCGCGACCGAAACGTGCACGGCGTGGGTGTCGCCCAGCAGGTTGTGCAGGTCGCCCAGGATCTCCTGGTAGGCGCCCAGGAGGAACACGCCGAGGTAGTACGGCTCGACGCCGGCGCCCTCGCCGGGCAGGTCGCGCACCTCGTGGAGCTCCAGCGTCTTCTTGTCGATGCGCTTGTCGACGAAGTGGTCGATCTTGCCGTCGCTGTCGCATGTGATGTCGGCGAGGATGCCGCGGCGCGTCGGCTCTTCGTTCAGCCGGTGGATCGGCACGATGGGGAAGAGCTGGTCGATGGCCCAGGAGTCGGGCATGCTCTGGAAGAGCGAGAAATTGCAGAAGTAGATGTCGCTGAGCAGTTCGGGGAGGCTCTCGAACTCGTCGGGCAGTTCGCTGCCCCGGCGGCTGGCGCGGTCGAGGAGCTTGTGGCCGATGGCCCAGAACAGCTGCTCGGCGACGGCGCGCATGGGCAGCGACATGTAGCCGAGGCTGAAGAGGCTCATCGCCTCGTCGCGGGCCTGGGTCGCGTCGTGGTAGGCCTCGAGCAGGTTGCGGTCGGTCAGCGAGCGGTAGGTCTCCAGCAGGTCGAGCACCGGCTGCGGCACCTCGCCGCCGCGCTCGGTCTCGGCCTTCATCGCGGCTTCCATGCGTTCGGTGCTGGGGTTGGCCTCGAAACGGCTGGTGCCCAGCACGTCCATGATCATGACGGAGGAGTACGCGACCATCGCCCGGCCGGATTCCGAGACGATGAGCGGGTGGGGGACCTTGGCGTCCTCGCAGACGCTCTTGATGCGGTAGACGACGTCGGCGGCGTACTCCTGCACGCTGTAGTTGATGCTGCTGGACCAGGCGCTCTGGCTGCCGTCGTAGTCGACGCCCATGCCGCCGCCGATGTCGAGCATGGTCACGCCTGCGCCGAGGCGGTGCAGCTCGGTGTAGATGTGCGTGAGCTCGTTGACGGCGTTCTTGAGCACGCGGATGTCGTAGAGCTGGCTGCCCACGTGGCAGTGCACCAGCTTCAGGCAGTCGAGCATGTCGTGGGCCTTGAGATACTCCACCGCCTGGAGCACCTCGCTGACGAACAGGCCGAACTTGGAGCGCACGCCCGCGGAGGCCTCCCAGCGTCCGGCGCCGCGCGACGAGAGCTTCACGCGGACGCCGATCTTGGGGCGCACGCCGTAGGCCTTGGCGTGCCTGACCACCAGTTCCAGTTCGCTGAACTTCTCGACCACCGGGATGATGTTCCGGCCGAGCTTGGTGGCCAGGATCACCGTCTCGATGAACTCCGAGTCCTTGAAGCCGTTGCAGATGATCGGCATGCCGTTGACGCCCGGCCCGCCGGCCGTGGCGCTCAGGCCAAGCACCGCAAGCAGTTCCGGCTTGCTGCCGGCCTCCAGGCCGAAGCCGAGCTCCACCGCCAGGTTCGCCACCTGCTCGCAGACGTGCCGCTGCTGGTTCACCTTGATCGGGTAGACGCAGCAGTACCCGCCTTTGTACTGGTGCTCGGCCATCGCGTTGTCGAAGGCGGCCCGGATCTCGCGCAGGCGGTGATCCAGGATGTCGTTGAACCGCAGCAGGACCGGGGTGTGGATCCCGCGCTCGCGCAGGCCCTGAACCACCTCGTGCAGGTCGATGCGCCGGGCCGGGTCCTTGGTGGGCATCACGATGACGTGGCCCTGCTCATTGACGCCGACGTACCCCTTGCCCCAGTCGTTCACGCCGTACAGCCGGGCGGACTCCTCCGCGGTCCAGCGGCCGTGGATGAACGCGTTCTTGCCGGTCGAGATCGTTGCCATGGCTCTGATGGGTCCTGACGCGTCCTGCGCCCCGTTCGAGCGAAACCGCGTTCGCTCCGCCGCGCCGATCGGATGGGCTCACCCGGGCGCTTTCCCGGCGCCGATCGAATTCAACGCAGCGTCAGTGGGGGCGGGAGGTGGAGCGGCGTACCGCTCTCGCGAGGCGAAGCCCGACGCGCGAACTCTCGCGCACACGCTCCGGCGGCGTTCACTGCCCCGGCGCGGCTCCGTCGAGCGACTACGAGCACCAAAACGATACCGCCCCCGGCCGGCGATGCAAGCGCTCCCCAGCCTCTATTTGACCGCCTAGGGCCGTTCGGTCACCGGCACCGACGGGACCAGCACCGTGCCTCCCCAGATCCGCACCAGGTCCACCGTTCGTTCCGCCGATGCGCTGCTGGCCTCCAGCAGCACGTCCACCGACATCTCGTCAAACCCGGGGACGTCGACGCCGACCGAGTAGTGGGTCTGGTCGCTGGCCCGGAACTGCACGAAACCGATGGGCCAGCGTCGCGATGGATCGCCCCGGCTCCGCAGCACCACCTCAAATGCCGCGTCCATCGGCAGGCCGCTGCCGTCCAGGGCCACGCTGACGTGCGGCGGGGCGGAGCCGAGTCCGGCGGTTCGCTCCACCCGCACGGCCCTGGGGTTGCCGACCAGCTGTCGATCGAAGGCTCCGCGGTGCTCTTGGGGGTCTGCCAATTCCACCGTCGGACTTCCGGCCGGTCGAACCTCGATGACCAGGGGCGAGACCAGTTCCCATTCGGCCAGCGCTCGCCCGCCCGGCGACTCGGTGACACGCAGGCGGACCTTCAGCGTGCTGGGCCAGGTGCGCGATTCCAGCCCTGGTGGAACCTGCAGCGCCCAGGCCGACGCGGCGTTGGCCCCCAGAGAAATGGCCATCGTTCCGGAGTGGGCTGAACCTCCAGGAATCTCCGAGTCGCCCACATGCACCGAGGCTCCCGACCACTCCAGATACCCGCACGGGCTGGCCGGCGCTCGCGATGGACGGACCGCGAACTGGACCGCCAGTTGCCCACCGGCGACGACCGTCCGCCTCGCCTCGATCCGAGGCCCGGCCGCGAGTCGAAGGAACCGGCCGTAGTCCGCATCGCTCACCAGTTTCCCGCCCCGGGCCGCCAGCACGAATGCGCCCCAGGCGGGATTCCACACCGTGCGCTCGTCGGCCACGGCCTCCAGGGCCACCGCCACGATCCGGTCGATCT
>JAEUIX010000040.1 GCA_016794945.1 Phycisphaerae bacterium | reverse complement strand
CCGGCGTCGCCGGTGCCGGCGACGGCCACGTCGGCGATGAGCCGGTTCTGCGCGTCTCGCTGCTCGCTGAAGAACGCCTGGATGAACAGGTCGAAGTCGGCGCCGGTGACGACCCCGTCCTTGCCCGGGGCGCCGGAACTCAGGGCGATGTCGGCCGGGCAGTCGGCGACGTTGACCAGCAGGTACTGATACGCGGCGTTGGCGTTGACCAGGCCCCAGCCGAACAGGTCGTCGCGCCCGGCGGCGCCGAGATCGGTGGCGGTGGACTCCATGGCCTCCTCGAGCAGCGCGGGGCTGACGGCGCCCCGCGGGAATGCGCTGAGCAGCAGCGCCGCGACGCCCGCGACGTGGGGCGTGGCCATGCTTGTGCCGCTGAACGACGCGTAGCCGGCGGTGGAGACGACGACGAACGTGATGGAGCCGGTGGTGCCGTCGTTGGCCAGCAGGTCGTTGCCGTCGGCCTGGGAGACACCGACGACCGGGATGGCGAACGTGCCGGAGATGTTGAGGGTCCAGGAGCCCAGGCCTCGACCGTCGTCGGAGATGATGACGCCGATGGCGCCGGCGTTGCGGGCGTTGGTGGCCTTGGTGTTGAACGTGATGTTGGTGGTGCCGCCGGGAACAGTGCCGCCGCGCCGGATGTGTGCGATCTTGCCGACGACGGTGGGCGGGAAATCGCTGGCGGCACCGCCGGTGCCGCAATAGACGACCTGGCCGATGACGGAGGTGGAGGGGCTTCCGACGAGCTGGATCGTGGTGCGGTTGGTGTTGTTCCAGGCGGCGTTGACGGTTGGCGATCCTGTCGTGGGGATGGTGGAGAGAACGCCGACGCCCGGCGCGCTGATGTCGACGGTGGGGCCGAAGTTGCTGAACGACGCGCGGTTGGCGCCCGAGTCGACGGCGGCGACGGAGATGACACCCGGGTAGCTGGCGGGGTAGCTCGGGGTGCTGGAGTTGCTGTTGCCGGCCGCCGCGATGACGGCGACGCCGGCGTCGAAGGCGGCAAGGCAGGCGTCGGCGAAGGCCTGGCTGAACCCGCCGCCGCCGAGAGACATGCTGATGACGTCGGCGTTATTGGAGACGGCCCAGTTGACTCCGGAGATGATGCCGCTTGTGGCGCCGGAGCCGGAGTCGGCGAGGACCTTGCCGATCAGCAGGTCGGCCAGCGGCGCCACGCCGACGACGCCGAAGTCGTTGTCGCGGGCGAGGACGGTGCCGGAGCAGTGCGTGCCGTGGTCGTTGCCGTCCTGTGCAGTCTGGCCGCTGACGAACGAGGCGGAGGCGACCGGCTGGGGCAGGTCGGGGTGGAAGAAGTCGACGCCGGTGTCAAGCACGGCGACGCGCCGGCCGGAGCCGCGGGCGAACGGCCAAACCTGCGGGGCGTTGACCATGGTGATGCCGTAGGGCGTGCTCTGCGAGCCGCCGCCAAGGGCGACGTGGATGTAGTCGGGCTCGGCGTAGCGCACGCCGGGCATCCTGGCGTAGACGGCGACGGCCTCGGCGACCTTTCCCTCGGGCACGCGCACGGCGACGAGACCGGGCACGAGGCGGTAGGTGGCGAACACCTCGATCGCGCCAGCCGCGGCGTGGGCGGCGGCGCGGGTGGCTTCGTCGGCGTCGGCCTGGAAGCGGACGAGCACGTGCGCCGGATGGGCGACCGGGGTGATGGCTGCGGGGTCGTTGGACCACGCCTGGCGCGGCGCCTCTGCAGCCCCGTCGGCGGGCGGCGCGGCGACTGCGCCAGAGGCAAGGGCGAGCAGAATGACCGACCAGCACCCGGCCCCCCGGCGCGGAAACGACGTTGGCATGTCAGGCCTCCAAGACGGACCCGGTGACGCTCACTTCATTATGCCTAGACCGGTTCGGCATGCACACCTTGAACGTTGCAAAAAACACCCCCGAATCCGGGCATTTGACGATCCCGGGGTGACGGGGCGTGTGCCATTGGCTGTCTCGGGGGCTTTGGGGACGGGAAGTCGGCTGGGAAACCGCTTGTTCATCCGCTCGGGGATCAGGCGAGGAGGGGTCGGGGCGAGATCGACGGGGTGGTCAGGGGCAGCCGGCGAAGAACAGGCTGATGAACTTGTCGAAGTCGGCGCCGGTGATGAACGAGTCGGGGCCGCCGGTGCCGGTGTCATCGGTCAGGTCGGCGATGTAGGGGCCGGCGGGGCTGGGGCGGCGGACTTCCTGGAAGAAGCCCTGCACGAAGACGTCGAAGTCGGTGCCCGTGATGAAGCCGTCCGGACCGTCAATGAAGGGCTGAAGGCTGCCCTCGGTGGCGACGTCGGCGGGGCTGCAGGAGGGGATGGTCGCGGGCGGCTGACACACGGTCGAGGCCGCGTTGTTGAACGTCAGGGAGAAGTTCCGGACTGTTCCGGTGTCGCCCGCGGCCAGGTCCTGCACGCGGAGGAGCCAGGTGCCGTTGGCGGGCTGGCCGTTGAACGCGCCCAGCGGGTTGGCCGGGGTGAAGGCGCCGGTGTACGGGGCGTTGGCGCTGGTGAGCGACTGGATCGATGCGCCGCCGGACTGATCGTCCAGGACGGTCTGGCAGAAGTTGTTGCCCGGGTTATCGCCGAGGCCGCCTGTGAGGAAATCGATGAGCTTCACGGCGGTTCCCGAGGGGCTGATGAGGGTCACGACCAGCTCGCCGGTGAAAGAGTGGTTCAGGCCGACGGAGGTGCTGGTGCTCGTGGTGTTGCACGAGGTGCCGCCGAAGCGGAAGTTGACGTCAGAGATCGACCCCGGCACGCCGGACACCACCAGCGGAACGAGGACGCCGTTGGTGGAGTTGTCGGGGATGGCCGTTGCGCCGTTGAACGTGAACGAGGCGGGGTTGCCGACGGGGAGCGAGAAGTTGATGGTCGCGGGGCCCTGGGCCGAGGTGACGTTGAGCCGCAGGCTGACGGGCGTGCCGCAGGGGTGGTTGGAGGCCAGGGCGATGCGGAACGCGGCGGCGTTGACGCCGACGACGTTGTTCGCCAGGTCGGGGTAGGCCGAGGCCGCGTCGATGACGGTGGCGGTTCCGGTGAGGCTCGTCAGCGTGGCCGAGACGCCTGTGGCGGTGGTCAGGCCGCGGTTCTGGATGGGGACCGTGAGCAGCAGCCAGTTCTCACCGGGGTCGGCGACGCCGTTGCCGTTGTCGTTTCCGGAGCCGAGCGGGTCGGACAGGCCGATGACACCGCCGAGCGTGAGGTTGATGGTGGAGAGCGCCGGGGTGATGGTGAAGTTCGCGTCGGAGACATCGAAGTAGATGTTGTTGACGGCCTCGACGCGGATGCGGGCGGTGGTGGAGGAGATCTGCGGCAGGGTGACCTGCGCCGAACCGTTGTTGGGGGTGCTGGCCAGGAGGGTGGTGGGCCAGGTGTTTCCGCCGTCGGTCGAGAGGAGGATGCGGACGTTGGCGGTGTTGATGGGGCTGAGGTTGGTATTGGCGACGTTCCAGGTGACGGTCTGCACGCCGCTGATGGAGGAGGAGAGGATGTTGGGGTAGATGACGCGGAATGGCGAGCCGGTGTTGACCACGCTGATGGTCATGTCGCTGGTGTTGACGCCGCCGTTGCCGGCGCGATTATCGCGGGCGGTGACGCGGAAGTTGAGCGTGCGCGTGGTGGTCGGCAGGATCTCGCCGGGCGTGAACGTGTTGGAGAGCAGGTTGAAGAGATTGGGCACGGTTCGCGCCGACGAGGCGACGGCGGGGAAGGAGCGGATGATCGGGCCGTTGCCCGGGTCGCCGGCGGCCAGCGCGAACTGGCTGCTGCCGTTGCGCTGTTCCCAGCAGTAGGTGATGCTGTCGCCGTTGGCGTCGCTGCCGGTGGCCGTGAGGACGAAGGGGGTGCGGGCGGGGATGGTGAAGTTCGACCCCGCGGAGATGGTCGGCGCGGTGTTGCCGGTCGCTTCGCTGAGGAACGGCGTGCCGCTGCCCATGGCCCAGGCCAGGATCCGGTCGAACGAACCGCTGGAGAAGTAGGCATCGCGCGAGGCGGGGTTGTAGTTGTCGGCCCCGCAGGAACCGCCGTACGACATAATCGTGTTGCCGCTGCCGGGCTCGAGCGCCTGCGAGGAGCCCCCCCACTGCCCGGCGGTGCAGCCGGAGTTGGTGCCGTTCCATGAGTGCGCGGCGTTGAACTGGTGGCCCATTTCGTGGGCGACGGTGAGCGTGTTGGCCGGGTCGCTGGCTCCGAAGAAGTTGGCGGACACGCCGCGGGCCTTGTTGGTCTGGCTGACCACGCCGAGCTGCGCGACGCCGCCGCCGGCGGTGCCGAAGACGTGGCCGATGTCGTAGTTGGCGAAGCCGATGACGTTGTTGAGGTTGGTCTGGTTCTCCGAGAGCATGGTGCTGTTGTTGGAGTTGGTGTACGGGTCTCCCGTGGCGGCGGTGTAGATGAGCAGGTCGTTGTTGGCGACGAGCTGGAAGCGGATGGCGGCCTCGACCTCGTAGATGCCGGTGGTGCGGTTCATGGCCGTGGTGACGGCAGACAGGCCGCTGGCGACTGTGCCGCCGTAGAGCGTGGTGAACTCGACGGTGGCGGCGACGGCGGCGCGGTAGGTTCGGCGGGTGGGGCCGGCTCGGTCGGTGGGCTCGGGGTCGGGGTCGGGCAGCGACAGCTCGCCCGCGGGAACCTGGCACAACCAGTCCGGCGCGCGCCAGTCGCGCAGCCAGTACGACGCGTAGTGCCCGGTGCGGTCGAGCGCCGAGTACGGATCGACGTAGATGAACCCGCCGGGCGTGATGACCTGGGCGTGGAAGCCCAGCGGCGTCAGGTCGAAGCGCGCGGTGGTGGCGAGGTCGTCGGCCCGCCAGCCCAGGTAGGTGCGGATCTGCGGGTACCGGGCCTGCAGTTCTGGCGCCATGATCGGCGCCTCGACGGCCTTGAACGTCGCGATCGAGCCGTCGGGCATCGGCAGCGGCACGTCGATGGGACGCGCGGCCTCGGGCGTGTCTTCCAGCGGGGCGCGCCGCAGCACGGCGGCCATGGCATCGCGATCGAACTTGAAGGCCGCGAACTTCTCCGGACGAACGCCCGGCGGGGCCGCATCGGCCTCAGCCGGCATGCGGTCGATGGGAGTCCAGACGGATCGGCCGCCCCGCCCGAATCCGGGCTGACCGGCGAAGGCGACAATCCCCACGGCGGCGATCGCCAGGGCGATGCCGACGACACTCCAGCGGTGACTCATGCCGCAAGTCTAACTCGCGAACTGGGCAGGGCCATGGTTTTGCGAACAGAATGCGAATTGGTGGCCGGTTATTGGCCGGCTGAGGGAACCTGGGGGTTGGAAGCCGGGGCGATCCACGCGATCAGATCCTGCGGCCCGGCGATGGCGATGATCGAACCGTCGGGAGAGAAGTCGACGACCTGCGGCTGGATGGCGCCGCTGCGGAGCACGAGCATCTCGGTCAGGCCCGAGGTTTCGAGCACGCGGACGGTCCCATCGGCCAGAAGGACCGCGAGGCGGCGAGCATCGGGGCTGAAGGCGGCGTCGACCGGGCTGGTACCGGCGTCGATGCGCTTGACCAGGCGCGCGCCGCGGGTGTCGACCAGCCAGATGCCGCGTCCGGAGTCGAGCAGAACGGCAACTCGCCCGTCGGCCGAGAGCGAGATGGCGCGGACGCCACCCGGGACGGACAAGGAGCCCAAGAGCGTTCCGCCGGGAAGCGCGAAGAACTCGGCGACATCGTCGCGCGGACGGATCGCGGCGACGGCCCCGCCGGCGCTGATCACGCCGCGCACTCCCGAGGGGGAGGGGGCCACCGGCGAGCCGCCCTCGAGCCTGGCGACGGTCGAACCCGTCGAGAGGTCGACGACCTCGCACCGGGGTGCCGGGTCGTTGGGGCGGAGGCGGAGCGCGAGGCGCAGCGGACCTGGCAGGGTGTCGGCCGTGCCGACTTCGGGCCGGGGCAGCAGCGTGTCGCGGGCGTGCCGGGAGAGGACGCGGCCGTCTCGGGCAAGCAGCAGATCGCCGGAGTCTGGCTCGAACCACGCGCGCTCGTTGACGATGGGCACATCGCCGACGTCGGCCCGGGTGCCGGCGTCGATCACGCGGAAGCGCAGATCGTCGCGGTAGCCGATCCGTCCCGCGCCGAGCACCAGCGGGGCGGGCGCATCGCCGGTGCGCTGACGAACCAGGGCGCGGCCGAGCAGTTCGCCGTCCCAGATCCGCAGCTGGCCGTCGGTGGAGACCGAGGCCATGCCGGCGCGGTCGGGCCGGAAGGCGATGGCGCTGACGGGCGCGGCGTGGCCGGGCAG
>JAEUIX010000032.1 GCA_016794945.1 Phycisphaerae bacterium | reverse complement strand
ATCGAGTGCCGGATCATCGACCTGGTGACGCCGCTGGGGATGGGGCAGCGGGCGCTGATCGTGGCTCCGCCCCGGACGGGCAAGACGGTGCTGCTGCAGAAGATGACCAAGGCGATCGCGAAGAACTACCCGGACACAAAGATCATCGTGCTGCTGGTGGACGAGCGGCCTGAAGAGGTGACGGACTTCCGCCGCAACACGGCCCGGAGCGTGGAGGTGGTGGCCAGCACGTTCGACGAGGTATCGTCGCGCCACGTGGCGGTGGCGGAGATGGTGATCGAGAAGGCCAAGCGGATGGTCGAGTTCGGCGACGACGTGGTGATCCTGCTGGACTCGATCACTCGTCTGGCGCGCGCGTACAACAACGAGATGCCGCACTCGGGCAAGATCATGTCGGGCGGCATCGACTCGGGCGCGCTGATCCGACCCAAGAAGTTCTTCGGCGCTGCCCGCGCCATCGAGGGCGGGGGGAGCCTGACGATCATCGGCACGGCGCTGGTCGAGACCGGGTCGAAGATGGACGAGGTGATCTTCGAGGAGTTCAAGGGCACCGGCAACAGCGAACTGCACCTGGACCGCAAGCTGGTGGAGAAGCGGATCTGGCCGGCGATCGACATCGCGGCCAGCGGCACGCGCCGCGAGGAGCTGCTGCTCGACCGCAAGGAACTGGAGCTGGTCTACCGCCTGCGCAAGGTGCTGAGCGACATGAACGTGGTGGAAGCCATGGAGCTCATGAAGAGCCGCCTGGGCAAGGTGAAGACCAACGCCGAGTTCCTCATGTCCATGGCCATGGGTTGAGCCGGTCGGAGCGGTCCTGCCCGCGGCGCTGTACGATGCCGTCGCGTTCCGGGGCCGGAGCGCGGGAGGCGTCATGGCTGGAGCGCTGCGCTGGAGGCTGGTGGTCCGGACCGTGCTGGCCACGGCGTGGGCCGGGCTGCTGGCCCTGTGCGGCCTGCTGGCGATCACGGACTGGACGGCGCGGTTTCCCGGCTTCGCCGCCGGGTGCGTCGTCGCGGGAATCACCCTGATCGCCATGGCCGAGTTTGTGTTCGCGGTCCTCGTGGCGGACCGATTGTTCCCCGGGTCCAGCCGCGCGCTGTCGGGCGGCATTCAGGCCGCCAGCGCCGCGACGTTCATCCTCGGGGCGGCGTTCCTGGCGGCCCATCTCATCGGAGCGGTGTCCTGATGTTCAGCCTGTCCACGCGTGGCGCCCTGATCGGCGCGGCGGCCCTGGCCGCCGCGTCCGGCACGTTGCTGTCGATGACCCTCCCGGCCGGGAACCAGCCATCGGCGGCCGCTCCGGCCGCGGCGCCCGACAAGGCCGCCCGAGCGGCGGCCGTCGGACTGGCCCGCGTCGCCCTGGTGGACCTTCGGGCGATCAGCACGCCGGGCGCAGCGGACTACCGCGTCTGCGACCGGGTTCTCGCGGCCGCTCTGCGGCTGACGCCCGACGACGAGGACCTGGTGCGGCTGGCGATCGACGCGGCGACCCAGGGGGGCGACCGCGAGCGGTTGATCGCGCTGACGCGCGACCTGCTGCGGCTGCGCCCGGACGACACGGTGGCGCAGCTCCGCCTCATCAGCGCCCAGATCGATCGAGCCCAGGACGTGCGGGCTCGTCTGGCGCTCTACGACAATTTCCTGGGCCCGCGCGGGGAGTCGCTCGACGCGTCGATCCGCAGCCGCCTGGCGCTGGACGCCGCGCTGCTGCTGCGGGAGAACGGCGATGCCGACGGATTCGTCGACCGGCTGCGGCTGGCCGTTCGGCTCGACCCGACGAACAAGGACTCGGCGGCCCTGGCGTACTCGTTCTTCTCGCAGCGTGTGGACGATCCGCAGGCGCGAGTCGAGACGCTCATCGCGCTGATGAACGCCGATCCAACGGACCCGGCGTACCACGAGACGCTGGCGCGGGAGCTGGCGCAGGGCGGAGCGCACGCGGCGTCGCTGCGGTTCTACCGGAACGCCGGCAAGATCTCCGACCTGCTGCAGCGGCGGCTGGACGTCGATGTGATCGCCGGTCGCATGACGCAGCAATGGCTCGTGGAA
Source organism: Phycisphaerae bacterium (assembly GCA_016794945.1). The sequence continues at coordinate 3,287 of JAEUIX010000032.1, read as the reverse complement.
GGGGCCGAGGGCGTGCTGAGCGAGGTGAACACGAGCCTCAACCGGCAACGGACCGCTGCCGAGGCGGCGCGCAAGCGTGCCGAAGAACTGGGCATTCCGCTGCGCAACCTGCCCGACCCCGCGACGATGCGGATCGCGCTGGAGGCCGAACTGGTGCGGCTCATGGCCGCCAGCGCCAGCGGCGACGGGGAGACCGAGGCCGCGTCGCTGGCGGACATGGCCGGTTCGGTGGGCGCGCTGCGCGATCAGCTGGCCGACCCTTCCAAACGCCCGCAGGGGGCGACCGAGGAGCGCATCCGCGCGGACCTGGCGTTCTGGGACCGCGAGCTCCTGGGGGCTCGGCTGCTGACGGGCAAGCAGACCGAGGAGGCCGTCAAGCAGTTCGAGGAACTGGCGAAGAACGGTGCCATCGAGGACGAGCCGGCGCTGCGTGCGTTGCTGCTGTTGCGGCAGGGCAAGGCCGAAGAGGCCGAGGCGGCGCTCAAGCCGCTGGTCGATGTCAGCGTGCTGGCCCGGATCGGGCTGGGGCTGGTGGCCGAGGCGAAGCCTGATGCGCCCGGCGCGGCGAAGGTGTACGCCGATGCCTGGCGTTCGGCGCCGGGCGGGCTGCTGGGCGCCTGGGCCCGCACGAAGGCGGCGGCGCTGGGCGGCGATATCAAGCCGGCCGAGTCGGCCGCGAGGCTCGAGGCGATGGCCTCTGGCGTGCCGGCGTGGATCGACGAGATGGCGGTCAACCCGCGCCGGTTCGAGGTGCTGTCGGCGGCGACGCAGGCGGGCGAACTCCGGCCGGGGGAGAAGGCGCTGATCACGGTTCGGCTGCGGAACACCTCGCCCATCGCGCTGGGCGTGGGGCCCGATCGCACGATCAACTCGCGGTTCCTGGTGGCGCCGAGCGTTTCGGCCCCGGGGGTCGACGTCGGAGCGATCGCCGCGCCGGAGGTGGTGAACCTGGACCGGCGCCTTCGATTGATGCCGCGCGAGGAGATGGTGGTCACCGTGTGGGCCGAACCGGGGTACGGCGGATGGGCCCTGGAGCAGGTGAGCAACGTGCCGATGCGCGTGCGTTGGCGGCTGGAGCAGGGGTTCAGGGTGGACTCGATGGGAGCGAGCCGTGCCAGCGGCCTGGGGTTGTCGACCGAGACTCCGGGCGTGGTGCGGCATGGCCCTGCGGGGGCCGAGGGCACGCTGGACTCGATCATCGCGGCGGTCGAGAGCGCGTCGAGCGACGACCTGGTCGGGGCGGTCGCGGCGGTGCGGCTGCGGGCGCTCGGGGCCGTTTCGGGACTTCAGGCCAAGCTGACGCCCGACGAGTTCGCGCGCCTGGGCGCGGCGCTGCTGGCCAGGTATCAGCGCGAGGGAGCCGTCGGCCGGATGCTGATGCTGACCGGGCTGCCGACGGGGCGCCGCGAGCCGGGCATGCTGGTGTTCGACCGGGCGATCCGGCCGGTGCAGGAGACTGACGCCGACGTGCTGCTGGCCAAGATCATCACCCGGGCGGACGAGCCCGACAGCCCCATCCTTGACGCGGGGATCGCGTCGAGTGATGCGACCGTCAAGTCCGTGGCGGAGGCGGTCAGAGAGCGGCTCAAGGCCGGCGTCCGAGGCTACGCGAGGCTCAACACGCTGACGCTGAGCGGCGGCAAGTGAGCGGAGCGCCGACCCAGGGCGCTGACGAATCGCGCGCCGCCCGTCGCAGGCGTGCCCGGGCGGTCTGGTACATCGTTGGCGTGGCGCTTCTGGCGCTGGCCGTGTGGGCGGTGTGGCGGCAGCAGGGGTTGGTGGGGCAGGCGATCTCCTCAATCCGGGCCGCGCCGGCGGGCATGGTCGCGGGCATCGCGCTGCTGCCGATCGCCAACTGGCTGCTGACCAGCGGTGTGTTCTGGCTGTTGACGCGTCGGCTGGGCGCTGTGGGGGCGGTGGAGATGTCGGCGCTGGTCGGCGCGGCGTGGCTCTACAACCTGCTGCCGATGCGGCCCGGGCTGTTGGGTCGGGTTGCGTACCACAAGGCCGTGCACGGAATCGCGGTGCGCGATTCGGCGAAGGTGCTGCTGCAGGTCATCGCCGTGACGGCCATGGTGTCGTGCATGCTGGCGGTCGTGTGCGTCGCGATCGCGGCGATCGGCGCGACGGGTTGGCTCGGCGAGCCGCTGATGGTCGGGACGGCGGTCGTGCTCGGGCTCCTGCCGCCGTGCATGATGCTCGCGTTGGGGTCGCAGCCGCGGCGGGGGGAGGATCCGGCCGCAGCGCAGCGACTGACGGCGATGCGGGCGCTGATGCTCGCCGGTGCGATGCGGTATCTGGAGATGATGGTGTGGGCGGCGCGGTACTGGCTGGTGTTCGAGGCGATCGACCACCCGGTGGCGCTGTGGCAACTTGGCGTGATCGTCGTCGCCAGCCAGGTGGCGGGGCTGCTGCCGGTGCAACTCGGCGTCCGTGAGTGGATCGTCGGCGTGATGACCGCGGCGGGAGGGCTTCTGGGCATCGGTGGGGCTGCCCTGCCGGGGATGACCCAGGGCCTGCTGGCGGACCTGATCAACCGCGCGGCGGAGATCGTCTGCTCGGTCCCGATCGGCCTGGCGTCGACGGCGTGGCTGGCAGCGCGCCGGGCGCGGGCGGATCGAGGGAAAACGGCGGCCGGCACGGGCGGTGAGCGGCAGGTCCAGTAAAACCGAGGGCCCGCGCCGAGCGTCTATTCGGTAGCGACGGCCCACCGCACATGGATCGGCGCGGTCTGGGCGTGGGGGTCGGGCGAGCCGATGCAACCGGAAGGGCCCGGCGTGCGCACAGCCCTGCGGAGCGTGCCTGCATGATCAGCAAGATCGAACAGGATCACGGCCGATTCCGGCAGATCATCAAGGGGCGCATCCGCAAGGACCTGCGTCGGTTCATCGCCCGGGGAGAGTTCATCGGCCGCGAGGGCGGACGGTTCGTCTCGGTGCCCGTGCACGACATCGACATCCCGACCTTCCGGTTCGGCGAGAACCCCGGCGGGGTCGGCATGGGCGAGGGCAAGGAGGGCGAGCCCGTCGGCGGCGCCCAAGGGGGCGAGCAGGAAGGCAGGCACGTGCTGGAGGTCGGCATCGACCTGCAGGAACTGGCCGACATCCTGGGAGAGGAGCTGCGCCTGCCTCGAATCAAGCCGCGCGGCGAGCACAAGATCACGACGGTCAAGGACCGCTACTCGGGGATCCGGCCTGTCGGTCCGGCGTCGCTGCGGCACTTCAAGCGGACCTATCGGCAGGCGCTCAAGCGGCAGATGTCGCTGGGCACGTACGACCCGGACAACC
>JAEUIX010000031.1 GCA_016794945.1 Phycisphaerae bacterium | reverse complement strand
CGCCGCGGGCGAGTACAACGCCATCGCCCGTCGATACACCGTCCGCGCCAGCGACGCCCACGCCTGGGTCGAGGTCCGCACGCGCGAGGACCGCTGGGAGACCTTCGACCCCACGCCGCCGGCGGAGCTGAACTTCGCCCGGCGCGGCGGCGGCGGCGTGCTGGGCTGGCTGCGGCAGATCTACGAGGCCCTGGAGTTCTCGTGGATCGACAACGTCGTGACGTTCGACCAGAACAAGCGCGAGGGCCTGCTCGAGTCGGCCCTGGGGCTGAACACGGGCTCGACGTCGCTCGGCGGCGTGCGCGATCGCATCAGCGGGTGGATGCGTTCACTCGGAGAGCTGCTGCCCCGCGAGGGCCTGCTGGCGGTGGCCTCGCGCCTGGCGATCGCGACGGTGGCTGCGCTGGTTCTGTACGGGCTGTACCGGCTGGCGCGATGGCTCGTGGGCGGGTTGGTTGCACGCTGGCTGCGCTCGCGCGGGGCGCGCGACACCGGCCCGCCCGTGACGGCAGAGACGCGCTTCTACCGCGGGTTGCTCGACGCTCTGGCCCAGGCCGGCGAGCCGTGGGCCAAGCCGGCGACGACCCCCCCGCTGCTGCACGCCGAAATGCTGCGCACCCTTCCCGGCGGTGAGCCGGCGGGGGCGATCCTGGCGGACCTGGCCGGGCGGTACTACTCGGCTCGCTTCGGCGGTCGACCGATCGGGCCAGAGGAACAGGCCGAGATCGTCGCCCGCCTTTCCGAGCTGCGGACGGTGCTCGAGCCGACGCGGGTCCGCTAATCCACGCAGCGCGCCGGCGACGCGGCCGTCCCGCGTTACACCCCGAACCGACCGACAGGGCGACGCCGCGGGCGGCTCAGGCGCGCCGCACGGCCCGCCGATCCATCCGGGCGTCGGGCACGCCGCGCGCCGCCCGATCCTGCGCGAACATCACCCGACATCCCTGGAGCACGCCGTGCCCGCGAACCGCTCACGCACCGAGAACTGGAGGCAGTCGCTGCAGCAGGTCTACGAGCGCGGCGGGGGCCTGGAGATCGCCATCGGGAGCCCCGCGGGCGACGCCGCCTCGGCCGACGGTACCGGTGGCGACCTGATCTTCCGCGTGCGGATCTTCGAGATCACAGAGCGTGACATCGTCATCGAGTCGCCCGCGGCGGTGGGCCGATCGATGCACCTGGGAGCGGGCGTGCCGATCGTGGCGTCGATGACGATCGGCCAGAATCGATGGATGTTCCGCACCGCCACGAACGGCCACCGCATGGTCCGCCCGCCGATGGGCCCGGAAACCGCCGGCGTCGTGCTGGCGATGCCCGGGGCGGTGGAGCGATGCCCGCGCCGCCAGCACTTCCGCGTGTCGACCGCCGAGTTGAGGCTGCCTCGGGTCGAGTGCTGGCCGCTGCTGGACCCGGCCAGTGTGGCGCCGGCGGAGAACGCCAGTCGACTGGCGTTGCAGGACGCGATGGGCGGGGCCTCGACCCGGGGCGCGGCCGAGCCGCCGCCGGTGCTGCCGGACGTCGGGCCGATGTTCAGCGGTCGGCTGGTGAACGTGTCGGGCGGCGGCCTGGGGCTGCTGGTGGCCCCGGACCAGGCGGCGGCGCTCAACCGCCAGCCCTTCGTGTGGATGCGCCTGGACCTGCGACCGCACCTGCCGCTGCCGGTGGCGCTCACCGCCCGGCGCGTGCACACGCACCTGGACGCGGCCCAGAACATCTACGCCGGCTTCAGCTTCGAATTCGCCTTCAACCCAGCGCACCAGAGGTTCGTCACCGAGGTGATGACCGCCTGCGTCGACGCGATGCAACGCGCCGGCGCCCGCGCGGCGGCCTGAGCCGGCGCGTACGATCGGCGGCCATGGCCCAGCCACCGGACCCGCAGCCGCCGAGCGTCATCCTGCACCTGGACGTGACGGACCTGGCGGCTTCGTGCGCCTTCTACGAGCGGACGCTGGGCTTCCACGTCACCCGAACGGTTCGGGACGCCGCGATCTTCCCGACCAAGGAGCTGCGCAGCGCTCGAGTGCCCTCGGTGGCGCTGGTGCTTCGGGAGGGGTTCGGCAAACGGGTCGGCGGCACGCAGCCGGGCGGGATCACGCGGGTGTGTCTGGCGGTTCCGGATCTGGCCGGCCTGATCGGGCGGCTGCGAGAAGGCGTGCGGTGGGTGGGCGAACCGCCGGCCGAGGGGTCGTCCGGGCCGGTCCGGTTCATCGACCCCGATGCGTACGAATTCGAACTGTTCGACCCGGGGGCGTGACCCGCGAACGCGGAAGGCGCAATGACCGTACAATGAGCCCGGACGGTCGGCGTTGGGCCGGTCGTCCGACATTCGACCCTGTCCGCCCACGGCGGCCGGGTCGTTCCGAGCGGTCGCGGCCGCGGCGCCTGGGTGCACCGCTTCCGCGCCGCCCGCCCGGCGGACGGTCGCCGGTCGGATAGATCAGGCGAGACCACCGGGTGCATCAGCGGCGTTTCCGAGGGAACCAGCGAGGATGACCAACCGAACGCGGCGCCAGAACGAGCCGGCAGCACGGGGCCAGGGCCCCGGCGGCGGCGTGGCGCGCCGACGGTGACGGTGCGAGTTTGATCGCGTGAACGGCTCCGGGCGTGGGCTTCGCCGGGCGTGCTTCGGCGCGCCGGAGGTGCCTGTTGCTGAACGCATTGATGCTGTCGCAGATCGACGGGACGTCGATCGCCATCGGGGCGGGGGCAGCGCTGGTGGTGGGCGTGCCGCTGACGGTGGTGCTGATCCGGGCGCTGGCGGGCCAGCGGATCGCGCGCGCCAAAGAGGAAGCGGCGCGGATCACGTCTCAGGCCGAGAGCGACGCCCGGTCGGCCGCCGAACGGGCCCGCCTGGACGCCGAACGAAAGATCCTGGAGCGCAAGGAGCAGTTCGAGAAGGAAACGTCCGCGACGCGGGAGGAGCTGCGCGAGACCGAGCGCCGGCTCAGCAAGCGCGAGGACCTGCTGGACAAGAAGCTCGAGCAGGCCACGGCCAAGGAAGAACACCTGGAGAAGGCCACCGAGTCGGCCCGCCAGCGTGAGGAGCGGGCGGCGAAGCTCGAGGCCGAGCGCGAGAAGGTGCTGACCGAGCAGCGCGAGCGGCTGTCGGCGATTACCGGCATTACGCAGGACGAGGCCCGAGCGCTGCTGCTGCAGCGCGTGGAAGAGCAGAGCCGGGCCGAGATGGCCAAGGTGAGCCGCAGGGTGATCGACGAGGCCGAAGCCCACGCCAAGGAACGGGCCCGTGAGATCACGCTGATGGCGATCCAGCGGTACGCCACCGAGCACACCAGCGAGTCCACAGTCCGGGCGGTCGCGATCCCCTCCGACGACATGAAGGGGCGGATCATCGGACGCGAAGGGCGGAACATCCGCGCCATCGAGAAGGCCACGGGCGTTGACATCATCGTGGACGACACGCCCGGCGTGATCGTGGTGTCGTGCTTCGACAAGGTGCGCCAGGCGGTCGCCGTCGAAGCCCTCAACCGGCTGATCGCCGACGGCCGCATGCACCCCACGCGGATCGAGGAAGTGGTCGAGAAGGTGCGATCGGAGATGACCGAACGCATCGCCAAGTTCGGGCGCGAGGCGGTGCTGGAGGTGAACCTCCGCGGCGTGCACCCCAAGGTCTCCGAGGCGATGGGCAAACTGCACTACCGCACCAGCTACGGGCAGAACGTGCTGCGGCACTCGGTGGAGGTGGCCTTCATCAGCCAGCTGATCGCAGACCAGTTGGGCTTCGACGGCACGCTGGCCCGCCGCTGCGGCTTCCTGCACGACATCGGCAAGGCGATGGACCAGGAGCAGGAAGGCACGCACCCCAAGATCGGCATGGACTTCGCGCGCCAGTTCGGCGAAAAGGAGCCGGTGCTCAACGCCATCGGCGGGCACCACGGCGACATCCCCTCCACCTCGTTCTACACGCCGATCGTCATGGCGGCCGACGCGGTCTCGTCGGCGCGCCCCGGGGCCCGGCGCGAGAGCCTGGAGAAGTACATCCAGCGCCTGGAGCAACTCCAGGACATCGCCCTTGGGCACCAGGGCGTCAACGAGGCCTACGCCATCCAGGCCGGGCGCGAGGTTCGCGTGATGGTCGACGCCAAGCGCATCAGCGATGATGAAGCGGTGGTCGTCGCCCAGTCGATCGCCCGGAAGGTGAGCGAGGAAATGACGTTCCCGGGTGAAATTCGAGTCACAGTCTTGCGTGAAACACGGGCGGTGGAAGTAGCCCGCTGAATCCGAACAAGAACCGAACAGACGGAACCCGTCCGGGAACTGGACTGGTTCGTAAAGATGTGGTAGTCTTTTCCACCGGGCGAGCTGCGTTCTGCGGCCCCGGATGAGTCACACCCCGCACTCGCGGGAAAGGAGCGTCCCCGTATGCGTACTTCTTGTAAGCCTCATGGTCGGCGTGGGGGTTTCACGCTGATCGAGTTGCTGGTGGTCATCGCGATCATCGCGCTCTTGGTCGGCATCCTCCTTCCGGCGTTGAAGGAAGCTCGTCGTGCCGCGCGCATGACGCAATCGCTGGCGAACCTCAAGCAGTACGCCACGAGCGTCGAGTCGTACCAGTCTGAGTACCGCAGCGGCCCGATGTACGCCTTCTCCTGGACCAGCGCCCGTCCGAACCTGGACGCGGCCCTGAGCGGCATGCCGACGACCTACGCCACCGACGTCGAGGCGGCCGCGGGCCAGGCGGTGCACATCATCCGCCGTCGCTCGGCGCCCGAGCAGCCGAACTTCCCGATCCAGGCGTCGTGGATCCCGCACGTGCTGTACACGCACCTGGTGCTGCTGGACTACTTGGCCGCGCGTCTGCCCGAGCCGATGGTCGCCAGCCCCGAGGACCGCGAGTTGCTGTCGTGGCAGGCCAACCCGCTGACGCCCCCGCCCGGCGTGCTGGAGCGTCAGCCGTACTCGTCGAGCTACCAGTTCACCTCGTCGGCCTTCGGCCCGGACCGTGAGAGCATGACGGGCCAGAGCCTGGAGCAGGGCCCGACCCACGGCACGTACTACCTGTACAACAACCCGAAGCTGGGCGACAAGAAGGTGGCAGACGTCGCCTTCCCGAACCAGAAGGTGCTGGTGTTCGATCCGTACCAGCGGCACTTCGGCAAGAACCAGCCTTACTTCACGCACCCCTCGTGCCGCACGGTGGCGGCCTTCTATGACGCCTCGGTGCGCGTGATCTCGACCTCGTCGGTGAACCACGGCGGCTACCGCGCCGCGGGCCCCGTCGGCAACCGTCGCGCCCCGGTCACCTACGACAACGGCGTCGGTCCGATCCCGTGGATCGACAACTCCAACCTCACCCAGCCGGGCCGCATGCGCTGGACGCTCGGCGGCTTCAAGGGCGTCGACATCTCCAGCGACAAGGCCGCCCCCACGGCGACGGTCAACAGCGAGCCGTTCCGCGTTCCGTAACCGCGGGCCTGCCGCACAGGAAGAACGCAGCGAACCCCCGCCTCACGGCGGGGGTTTTTTGTTGCCTTCGCTCGACGGGTCCGGGATCACGACGATGCGCGGCGGCGGCTCAAGCTGGCGACCCAGTCGCTCGGCGGACCACGCCGCCGAGCACTCGGGGCAGACTACGCAGCCGTCGGCGACGTCCGGCTCGGCGGCCGAAAGGTCGTAGCCGCAGGTGGGACACCGGCGAGCCGAAAGCGATCGGGAGGCGGCGGTCCGGGCCAGGCTGGACATCGCCGCGGCGCACCACACCAGGCCCAGCAGCCCGACGAACAGCAGCGTGGTGAACACCGGGGAGAACATCACCAGCCACAGACCGGTGGGCCCCTCGACGATCATGAGCGCAACGGCGAAACCGACGAGCACCATCGCCCCG
>JAEUIX010000014.1 GCA_016794945.1 Phycisphaerae bacterium | reverse complement strand
GTCCCGCTGCGGGATGTACGCCTCGGGCTGGTAGTAGTCGTAGTACGACACGAAGTAGCTCACCGCGTTCCGCGGGAACAGGTCCTTCATCTCCTCGAACAGCTGCGCCGCCAGCGTCTTGTTGTGGCTCAGGATCAGCGTCGGCCGCTGGTACCGCGCGATCACGTTCGCCATCGTGAACGTCTTGCCCGTGCCCGTCGCCCCCAGCAGCACCGAGTGCCGCGCCCCGCCCGCCAGCCGCGCGCTGAGCGCCTCGATCGCCCCCGGCTGATCGCCGGTCGGCGTGAACGGGCTCACCAGCTCGAATTTCCGCGGCGTCGTCGGCACGACCAAGCGTAGTCGACGCCCCCGTCAGCGCCGCCCGCCTGAGCCTCACCCCTTCATCGCCGCCAGCAGTTCCCGCGGCTGCCGCCGCACCAGCCACCACACCGCCGGCCACGCCGCCAGCAGCGTGATCGCCGCCACCGCCGCCCACCCCACCAGGATCGGCCCCACCGGCGGGCGCAGCGTCAGCAGCAGCCCCACGATCACTTCGTACATCTTCTGCCCGCCCCAGCCCGCCTGCAGGCCCATCGCCGTGCCCAGCACGCACGCGCTGGCCGCGATCACCACCGCCTCGCCGATCACCAGCCGCCCCAGCAGCGACCGCTGGGCGCCCACCGCCCGCAGCACGCCGAACTCGAACTGCCGCGCCTGGATCCCCGCCACGATCAGGTTCGCCACCCCGAAGCACGCCACCAGCATCGCCCCGATCGCCACCACCGAGAACACCACCAGGCTCCCGCCGATGAACTCGTTGATCTTGGCCTTGATTTCGTAGGCAGTTCCCGCGCCCAGGATGCCCGCGCCCGGGATCCGCCGGATGCGGTTCATCGTCTCGGCGATCGCCGCGCCGTCCGCCCCCGGCGCGAAGCCGAGTTGGATCAGGTCGATCGCCTCGTTGCCGAACTTCTCCACCAGGTGCCGGCGCGAGCCGAACACCGCGTTGACCGCCTGGTCCACGTACCCCTCGCCCACGTCGTAGAACTTGCTCACGATGTCCAGCCCCGGGCTCGACACCACGCCAACGACCTCGAACGGGTACACCCGGTCCTGGAAGCGGATGTACAGCGTCTCGCCCACGCCGATGCCCCGCGTCACCAGGAACTCCCGCGCCACCAGCAGCGCATCGCCCCGCGACAGCTTCGGGATCGCCTCCGCCGGGTCCCCCTGCACCCAGGTCAGCTTCGTCATCCCGAAGAAGGTCTCCGGCTCGAACGCCACGAACGTCGTGCGGTACTTGCTGAGCCCCGCGATGCCGAACGGCGACTGCTCCTGCCCGTCCCGACGGATGCTCGCGTCCACGTTCTGCAGCGTGATCGCGCAGGTCGTCCGCACCCCCTCGACCTCGCGGATCCGCTCCAGCGTCGCCGGGCGAAGGTTCAGACCGTGCACGAACCCGTCGGGGATCTTCAGGTCGTCCAGCCAGTCGCGCACCACCGCGCGCCCGTTGGTCCAGATCGACACCATCAGCGCCAGCCCGATCATCATCGCCGCCGCCGTGAACCCGTGCCGGAACGGCGTGCCCCGCACCGTGTGATGCAGCAGGCGCGACGGCAGCCCCAGCAGCCGCGTGATCGGCGCCGCCAAGACCGCGTTGACCGCCAGCGTCACCGGCACCCCCAGCAGGAAGTACCCCGTGATCATGCACGGCACGCCCACCGTCACGTACAGCCAGAACGTCGCGTCGGGCGTCCGCGCCAGCGTCACGATCGACGCCTGCACCGCCAGCCCCGCCGCTCCCGCCGCCAGCGCGATCCACACCCACCGCCGGCTCGCCGGCCGGCTCCGCTGCGACAGTCCTTCCAGCGGGCTCACCCGCGCCGCCGTCACCGCCGGCCACACCGCCCCCAGCACCCCCGCCCCGATCGACCCGACCGCCGCCAGCAGCAGCCCCAGCACCGAGGCCCGAAAGCCCCCCGGCAACTGCTGCGGGAAGATCCACACCAGCGCCGCCGCCGCCAGCATCCCCAGCGGCACCCCGACCAGCGCCCCCGCCGCCCCCACGAACGCCCCGACGAACAGCTGCGCCGACGCCAGTTGCCGCCGCGCCGCCCCGACGCACCGCAGGATCGCCAGCTCCCGGATCCGCTCGGTCACCCCCGTGCTCAGCCCCGTCATGATGATGAACGCCGACGCCAGGAACGCCATCACGCTCGCCAGGATCAGGCCCACCTGGTTCGACTGGACGTTCTTCTGCAGCCCCGAAGTGATCCGCGCCGTCGGGTTCAGCAGCAGCCCCGGCTCCAGGTCCGGCCGGTACCGCGCCGCGATCCCCTCGGCCGCCTCCCCCGGCCGAAGCACCAGGTCCACCTCGTACACCCGCCCCGGCCGGTCGGTGATCCGCCCCATCGTCTCCAGCGACACGTACGCCGGCGTCTGCTCGAAGATCGCCCCCAGCGGCGGCGGCTGGCTCAGGCCCACCACCGTCAGCTCGATCGGGTCGCCGAACCGCTCCACCACCAGCCGGTCGCCAACCCCGGCGCCCAGCTCCACCGCCAGCCGGTTCTCGATCACCACCTGGCCGTCGCCCGACACCGGGCCCCCCGCGTCGAACTTCAGCGGCCGCAGCCGCTGCTCGCGGTCCGGCATCACCCCGTAGCCGATGATCGCGCGGCGCTCGCCCGTCCGCGGGTTCTTCAGCGTGATCGTCTCCCGCAGCCGCCCGACCGCCAGTTCCACCTCCGGCCACGCCGAGGCCGTCCGCGCCCACCGCTCGTCGAACGGCGTCGAGCCCACGTGCGTCAGCCGCAGGTCCGCGGCCCCCACGGTGTCGGCCACGCGCTGCTCGATCGCCCGCGTGAGCGACGCCATCGCGCACGCGATCGCGCTGATCAGCGCTGCGCACAGCGCCACCGAGGCGCACAGCAGCAGCGTGCGGCTACGCCGCTGCCACAAGGCGTTGATAGCGAGTCGCCAGGCCGGTCGCATCGAGTCCCTCGGTGTCAATGGAGCCGGTCACCACGCCGTCGAGCAGCACGAACACCCGCCGGCAGTGCGCCGCCGCCGCCGGCTCGTGAGTGACCATCACGATCGTCATCCCGTTGTCCCGCGCGATCTCCCCCAGCAGCGTCCACAGCTTCTCGCTCGTCCGGCTGTCGAGGTTTCCCGTCGGCTCGTCGGCCAGCAGCACCGCCGGCTTGTACAGCAGCGCCCGGCAGATCGCCACCCGCTGCTGCTCCCCGCCCGAAAGCGCGTCCGGCCGGTGGTCACCACGCCCCTGCAGCCCCAGCGCCCCCAGCAGCTCCTCCGCCCGCGCCCGAAGCGCCCGCGGCTCGTCCCCCGCCAGCATCCCCGGCAGTTCCACGTTCTCCCGCGCCGTCAGCGTCGGGATCAGGTTGAACTGCTGGAACACCACCCCGATGTGCTTCCGCCGGAACAGCGTCAGCTCCCGGTCGCTCATGTGCTCCAGGTCGCGCCCCGACACCTGCACCGTCCCCTTGTCCGGCGTGTCCAGCGCCGCCAGCAGGTGCATCAGCGTGCTCTTGCCCGACCCGCTGGCGCCCATGATCGCGTAGAACCCCGGCTCGGCGATCTCCAGGTTCGCCCCGCGCAGCGCGGCCACTTCCCGGTCGCCGAGGCGATACGCCTTGTGAACGTCTACACACCGGATGATCGACATGCCGTGGCTCGGTCGCGCGTCCCGGATGCTCACCCCGCCGGGTGGGCCTTGTCGTACTCCGCCGCCGGCTTGCACGACTTCAGCCCCGAAGCGTCGCTCACCTTGATCTTGCACAGCCACCCCTCGCAGATGGGCTCGCTGTACCGCCGCGACTGGTGGTGCGCCCGCGCGGCGTGCTCGTCCAGCACCTCCCCCCCGCACGCGCAGTAGATGTCGCTGGTCGTCTTGACGCTCTCCACCTCCCCGATCGCCTGCCCCGCGTTGAACTTGAACCCCGCCGGCTTCATCTGCACGTACGTGATGTCCGTCAGCGTGTCCACCGCGTACCGGGTCAGCCCCAGCGTCAGCACGTCCCCCGACACCTGGTGCCACTCGTGAGACTCGGAATACACGCGATCGGCGGGTGAGGCCATCCGGAAAACTCCTTCATGCATCCGGGATCGGCGGCCGGCCGTCCCGCGGCGGGGCCAAGTCTAGGGGCGGCACCGGCCGGCGGCGGCCGTTCCCCGACCGCTGTGCCCTTTGCCAACCGCCCCGCGACCCCGTACATTCCCGGCGTGCTCCTCACGTTGGCGGCCCGGTGCTTGAAGGCGAAGCTGACCCCCGCCAAGGGGGCCCGGCCCGCCATGGTGCTGGAGGATGTGCCCAAGTTCGCCCGCGACGACCTGGGCCTCTCCGGCCTGGTGCTCTCCACCGACCTGCTCGTCGGCGCCGACCGCCAGAAACTCACCAAGGTCCTCGAGTCGGCCGACAAGGCCGGCTGCCCCTGCCTGGTGCTCGTCGAGACCGAACCCCAGCCCTTCGCCGACTCGGATTCGGCCAAGGTCGAGGCCGCCGTCGACCGCTGCCAGCGCGTTGCCCAGGCCGCCCACTGGCTCGGCTGCTCGGCTTTCGCAGTCCCCATCAAGGGCGCCGACACCGACTCCGACCTGCTCACCGCCGGCATCAACCTCAAGCCCGTCTCCCGGCGCGCCGAGAAGCTCGATCTGAACCTCTGCATCGTCCCCACCGAGGGCCTCACCGCCACCCCGGACCGCGTCACCGAGCTGCTCAAGAAGATCGGCGGCTTCCGCGTCGGCACCCTCCCGGACTTCCAGGCCGCCAGCGCCTCACCCGAGCCCAACGTCTATCTCCGACGGCTCGTCCCCTACGCCTCGGCGGTCATCGCATCCTCCGTCAAGTTCAAGCCCGTCAAGGGCAAGCCCCTCAGCGCCGGCAAGCACGAACCCTACGACCTCCACGAGTACGCCAAGCTGCTGGTCGCCGTCGGCTACCAGGGGCCAGTCGCCCTCGACTACCGCGGCAGCGGCGAGCTCATCGAAAACCTCGTAGCCACGCGCGATATCATCGCCTCGGTCATCACCGCCGAGGAACCCGTCGACGACGACGACCCCGGCCTGGCCAAACTCCTGGGCGACCTCTCCGATGATGCCCCAGACGAAACGTGACGACGCCCCGGCTACCGTCGAGGTCAAGCCGCGCTCGGTCGGCGGCGTCGGGGCCGGCGCCGCCCGCCGCCTGGTCGTGACGCCCGCCGACGTGGCCGAAACGCTCACGCTCATGCCGCCCGCCGCCGACGACCCAACCCGCCACCACCCCCTGCCGGACCGGCTCATCGTCACCATCGACGGGCCCGCCGGCACCGGCAAGTCCTCCACCGCCCGGTCCCTGGCCAGATGCCTGGGCGTCGAGTTCCTCGACACCGGCGCCATGTACCGCGCAGCCGCCGCCCTGGTGCTCGACGCTCGCATCGACCCGGCAGACTCCGCCGCCGTCGTCGAGCGCGTCCGGCGCGCCGGCCTTCGATTCGACTGGACCACCGACCCGCCGACGCTCCTGGCCGACGGTCGGTCCATCATGCACCGCCTGCGCGACGCCGACGTTACCGCGCTGGTTTCGCCGCTGGCCGGCCTGGCCGAGCTGCGGGCACTCATGGTCGAACTGCAGAAGGACATCGGGCGTGCCCACCCGCGCCTGGTCACCGAGGGCCGCGACCAGGGCTCGGTCGTCTTCCCCGACGCCGACCTGAAGATCTACCTGTTCGCCGACGCCCGCGTTCGCGCAGCCCGGCGCGCCGAGCAGCTCCGCCAGGCCGGGCTCGAGGCCGACGAACTGGCCCTGGAGCAGGAGATCCTGCAGCGCGACCGATCCGACTCCTCCCGGCGCGTCGGACCGCTCACCTGCCCCGGCGACGCCGTCCGCTTCGACACCTCCAGCCTGACCTTCGACCAGGTGGTCGACCGGCTCGAAGCCCTCGTGCGCCGGGCCGCCGCCCGCGGTGCGCCGCGCCCGGCGGGTCATTGAGCCGGCCATGCTGCGCTCCCTGCGCCGCCACAACCCGGGCAGAGCTCTCTCCGGCCTCCTGTTCTACGAGTTCTGCTGGCACCTCTGCTGGATCGGGCTCACCGCCCTCTACCGCCTGCGGTGCTGGGGCGGCCAGCACGTGCCCGCCGACGGGGCTTTCCTCGTGGTCGCCAACCACCAGTCCCACTTCGACCCCGTCCTGGTCGGCATGGCGATGCGCAACCGCCACCTCAACTTCCTCGCCCGCTCCACCCTCTTCACGAACCCGCTCTTCGGCGGCATGATCGCCCGTCTCAACGCCGTGCCCCTCAAGCAGGGCGAGGGCGACCGCGGCGCCATCCGCACCTCCCTCGAGCAGCTCGCCGAAGGCCGCGCCATGCTCGTCTTCCCCGAGGGTTCCCGCACCGGCGACGGCCGCATGCACCAGTTCAAACGCGGCGCCTGGCTCCTCATGAGCAAGGCTCGCTGCCCCATCCTGCCCGTCGCGGTCGAAGGGGCCTACGACTCCTGGAAACGCGGCACACCCCTGCCGCGGCTTTTCGGCCGGCGCATCGCCGTGCGCATCGGCAAGCCGATCCCCGCCGAGACGCTCCTGGCCATGCCCGCCGACGAAGGGTTGCGCTATCTCGCCCGCGTCGTGGACGACCTCCGCCAGTCGCTGGTCGAGCCACTGGAACACGCCGGCATGCGCCTGTCCACGGGGCCGTTCGTCGACGAGCAGGAGGCCGAGTCTCCCGCCTCACCACCACCCGGCCAGCCGCCCGCCGGACACGGCCAACCGATAGGCTGACACCGCCAGGATCACCGCGATCGCCGCGCGAACCCAGCGCAGCGGCAGCCCGTGCGTCAGCCGCGCGCCCAGCAGCCCGCCCACGATCGCCGTCGGCATCATCGGCAGCGCCATCAGCAGCGCCCGCCCGGCCGACTCCTCTTCGTGGTGCAGCGTCGCCAGCTTCAGCCCCGCTCCGACCACGGCCGTGATGCAGATGACGGTGCTGCTGGTGGCGATGGCCTGCCGCAGCGGCACCCGGCAGAGCACCTGCAACAGCGGCACCTGAAGCACCCCACCCCCCAGTCCGAGCAAACCCGCGCTCCCCCCGGTGACCGCCGCGCTCGCCGCCAGGGCCGGCACGGTCACCTTTTCAGCCTC